>NZ_AJZM02000400.1 GCF_000272405.2 Vibrio tasmaniensis 1F-187 | reverse complement strand
AATGAATCAGCCACAAGCGCTGCTCTCCACGTTGCCTTTTATGATGAGTGAAGGATTATGGGGCGATTGTAAAAAAGCGGGGCGCGTTCGTACCTTAAAGAGCTCTAACCTGGTGAATTTCTTTCCGCTCATCATGGACTTTAGCCAGCTCAAAGGCGGCGTATTGCTGCCCACTATGCGCCAACAAATTTCGTTCTTTAACCCTTTCACCTGCGGCAGTGATAACCAAAACATCGCCCTGACGGGAGGCTCAGGCGCAGGGAAAAGCTTCCTAGTCCAAGAAATCGCTGAAACGGTTTACGCCATGGGCGGTAAAGTGTGGATCCTCGATAAAGGAGCCAGCTATAAAAAGCTGACCCTGAGCCTTGGGGGGACCTACATGACCCACGCCAACATATTCTTAAACCCGTTCACGCATTTAGGCGCCATGCAA
>NZ_AJZM02000399.1 GCF_000272405.2 Vibrio tasmaniensis 1F-187 | reverse complement strand
CCGTAAGCCACCACGACTTTGATGTCGGTGCCCTTTGCGTAGCTGGTTACGTTATCGAAAACCTGTTGCGCTAGTTCACGTGTTGGTACCAACACAAGCGCACGAACTAGCTTCGGGTTTGGAATAACGTTGTCTTTTGTCTCGATTAATCTTTGGATAATTGGTAAACCAAATGCGGCCGTTTTACCTGTACCCGTTTGAGCACCAGCCAATACATCTTTGCCTTCTAATACCAATGGAATCGCTTGCTCTTGAACACTGGTAGGAGCCGTAAAGTTAAGCTCTGATAGCGTAGCAAGAAGATGCTCAGATAATCCTAGTTGGTTAAAAGATTTTGTAGATTCAGACATAGTATGATGCTCAAAGATTAAATAGGCGCGGATTGTAGCAAACCTGCATTACGCTGTTTACCTTTCCTTTTGATTTTTCTTCATTTGAAGCGAATTAAACTGCTTCGCTTCTTCTAAAACACTAGGATAAAGCTCATAAAAGTGACACTGCAACGTGTTGTAGTGATACTCTAGGTCGTGATAGCAAGATTTAAGCATCCCAAGCTTTGGCCGTCTCAAAGCCATGCGTTGCAATACCACCTCAATGGAAGACATGTCTTGATAACTTAGCAACCAACGTTGTTCTGCCATTTTCTGGTGAACAGTAATGAAGTGCTCAGGCCAATGAGGCTCTTGGTGTTCAAAGATCTGTTGATGGCTGTCTACGCAAAAGCGCTCAAGTGATTGCGTTGAGAACTGAGCCCAATGATTGGCTAAGCAGTGATCCCAAAATACATCGAGTGCGATAGGTGCAAAGCGTCGTGTTTGGTGTGAGAAAAGCGATTTTGCAGAACGAGACACATCATGAAGATCAGTATAGCTATCAACGAATCGATGAAGTCTTATTCCGTCTGAAAGTGAGTTTGAATAGTATTTACTAGGGTCGCCTTTAACGAAGTCACCTAACAGATTACCCGCTAAGTTACTTTTACAATGCTTGGCGATGTGGAGGTGTGCGAGAAAGTTCATTGAACCTCATTAAAGTATCGAGAACTAAGTAACATGGTAAACGTACTCGTTTATCTTCGCGAACTTTAATGAGGATAATTTTGTTATGACGTGTGAGCTAATGAGATTTGCTCAGTTTAAGAATTGTTTAATTTGAGAACGTTGAACTACAGAAACCTTTAGCTCAGTAAAACCTAATTAAAGATTTTAAAAACTTAGTTCGAAGACTTGAAAAGCTCTTCTGCTAATTGTTTAACCGTCTGTTCATAGTCAGATAAATCGATACCAATTTCCATAGCATCTAACAACTCTAGACTTTCGTCATTATAAGATTGGTCACTCATAGTGCCCCCTCTATTCCTTGGTGTGGACATGTTGTCCGATTAACTAGTGCACCATCTTGGACTTATATTATGTCACTTTGATGAACGCACTCTACTCTACCCATTCCATATTTATAGCTTGAAGCTACTCGCGATCATTAGCGCTTGTTTACGCTAAAGGGGCATACGCGAACGACATATGTACTGCCACCTTACACCAATTACAACAAATTACCCTATAAATTTTGAAGCAAATCACACTCAAACGTTTGCTTAAGCATTTTTAATTCCTTACGCACCAATCGCTGTACATATTTATATACAGTGGATATTTTTAATTACATTAAACATTGCATTTGGAATTAAACTCAATCAAGATACTTGAAAATCGAGATATTCTTTGGGTTTATTCTCTTAGACCAGAAGAAATACAACGAAAACCCACCCTAACGTAAAGAATTATATACAATGAATAAATCAAAGGTTTTTGGTAGTACTTTGATCATTGCAGGCACAACCATTGGTGCCGGCATGCTCGCTCTTCCACTCGCATCTGCAGGAATTGGCTTTTCAACCTCACTATTTCTAATGCTTGGCTTATGGGCTCTAATGGCCTTCACCGCATTATTAATGGTAGAGCTTCATCAATTCGCTGAATCGGACGCAACTCTACACACGTTAGCTCACACGATTTTGGGAACGAAAGGAAAGTGGATCGCAAGCTTCGCCGTGATGTTTCTTTTCTACGCTTTGTGTGCCGCATACATTGCAGGTGGCGGAGCGCAGTTTAACCAACGTATCTCGGATATTGCAGGCATTGAACTCAATGGCCAAGTCACTACACTCCTATTTACACTGTTAGTTGCGGGAGTTGTTACGATTGGTACACACAGTGTTGATAAAGTTAACCGCGTTTTATTCGGACTTAAACTGATTGCGATGGTACTGGTACTCAGCTTCCTAGCACCAAACATCAGCTCTCAATACCTAATGAGCATGCCTTTTCAGCAAGGCCTGATTGTTGCTGCGATACCGGTTGTGTTTACCTCTTTTGGTTTCCACGGCAGCATCCCTTCAATTGTTCGATACCTGGATGGTGACGTTCGCTCTTTACGTAAGGTCATGATTATTGGCTCTGCACTGCCTTTGGTCATCTATGTTTTCTGGCAGAGTGTTACGTTGGGTGTGGTTAGCCAAGAGCAATTATTGTCTGATACTAGCTTGGGTGCGCTTCTAGTCTCACTATCGCAAACTGTTCATCAATCCAACCTGAGCGTGATCGTCGGTGTGTTCGCGGACCTTGCACTTCTTACTTCTTTTATTGGCGTAAGCTTGGGCTTATTTGAATTCATGGGTGATTCTCTAAGCAAGAAACTAGGCAATGCCAAACGCGTTAAAACGGCCGCTATCACTTTTTTACCACCATTAGGTTTTGCCTTGTTCTACCCACAAGGTTTTATCATGGCTTTGGGTTACGCTGCCATTGCACTTTCAGTGCTCGCAATTCTGCTGCCGACAGTGATGGTATACAAAGTTCGTTACACAGATTTATTAGTAAAACCTCACGCTACAGAATCAACTTACCAAGTGTTAGGTGGAAGCAAAGCGCTGTTTTTAGCGGGTAGCGTTGGCGTGTTTATCATTGCAATTCAAATCCTTATTTCAGTAGGGTTATTACCATCATTAGGCTAATAAACCCATCGAGAGTAAAAATACTTGATTGATGTCTCATGAACGATATGTTGCTATCATGAATTTTCATAATTAATCGATCGGAATCACATTTTTATTGAGGTCGGTTATTTAGAGTCCACGGTAAAGGATTTACCGTGGAGTTTTTATGAAAGAAGTACAATTTAGAACGATAGACAAACTGTTTATTAAAATGTCGATTAACGACAAGTTTTGGGTCATTTTCTTGATCTTTTTCGCCGCTGTAGCAAGCCTCGCTGGCTTCAACTATGTCAACAAGGTAGAACAAATTGACGCAAGTGCAAAACAGCAGGTTGAGTTTCAATTGCAAGGCATTTTATCAGCGTCAGATTCCCCAGCTTCGGTTCGTTCTGTTAGCCAACAAACACGCCTTCAAGAAACCACTATTTCAAACACGGGTTCGGTGACTGCTACGGCACTGGCACAAGATGGCAACTACTACTCTCTTACCGTTTCAACTACTGATACACAGAACCAAAAGCAGCAAGCTCTGTACACATTATTACTCAGTCTTTTATGGTGTTTGCCTTTTGGTCTTTTCTGTTACTGGGTTGCAACCTTCCTAGGAGGCGCACTTTGGGTTCTTTACTCAACCACTCAAAAGATTGGTGATGGTGATTTAACATCTCGCCTTGGCTTCCATCCAGGCCGAGATGAGTTTGGTACGATTGGTTGCGCCCTTGACCGTTCAATGGATACGCTAAGTGAACTAGTCAATAACGTAAACCAAAACGCAGCGACACTGAGTGAAACGTCAGCTTCTTTCGAAAAAGAGATGAAGCGCAGTGAAACACAGATTATGAGCCAGAATTCATCTCTAGACTCTGTTGCAACTGCAATGGACCAAATGACGGCATCAGCGAATGAAGTATCTAATATCTCTGCGCGCTCTACAGAGCAAGCAGAGCAAGATGCTCAACAAATCAATGATAGCCATGCTATGGTTCAGCAAGCAATCTCAGAGATAACCACCCTTTCTTCTTTGATTGAGCAAACCTCGTCTTCTGTTACGAGCTTGAATGTAAATACAAGCCAAATCAACGAAGTCATCACCACGATCAACGCAATTTCAGAGCAAACCAACTTACTTGCGCTAAATGCCGCGATTGAAGCAGCTCGTGCGGGTGAACAAGGTCGTGGTTTCGCCGTTGTTGCTGATGAAGTGAGAACGCTTGCTAGCAGAACTCAATCCGCTACAGTTGAGATCCAAACGATGATTGAACGCTTACAGCAAGAGAGTCAAAATATTGCTAAGATCACGGTGCAAACGGTTGATCAAGCGCAAACCAGTAGCCAACTCATTTCACATATCGGTGATGACGTAAACTCGATTGCAGATTCCGCACAAGCGCTAATGGACATGAGTCTGCAAATAGCAACGTCAGCTGATGAACAAAGCAACGTAGCGAATACCATCGCTGCTGAGCTTAACGATATACGAGGCCAATCAGACGTAATCAAAGATGTCGCTCAAAACTCTTCAAAGGGCGTATCTAAGCTGACTGAAGCATCGGTTTCTCTGTCTCAAACTTTGGCAAGATACCGCACTTAGATTTGAGTGATCATTTAGGCTGACCAAGTTAAATTCAGCGAAACTAAAAAGGACTCATCATGAGTCCTTTTTTATCGACGCCCGTTTATAGCAGCGTCCGTTAATAGCAACTTTCACTAATAACAACTTCCGTTAATAACAGCTTCCCTTAATAACAACAGGAAACACATGGTCTTTAACGATGAGATTATCATTACCATGAAGCAAGTCGCAAAGGCGAGATTATCAAGTGTCAAAACTGTCTAATATTCGAGCTTAGGGGTAATCTAATTAAACGGGTCTTTTTTCGCTTACCCTCTTGCTGCAGGTGACACATAATGAATAAAACAGATGCACCATACACCGACGACATCACATGCCCTTTATGCCAACATGACGAATATCTACTTTCAGAAAGTGGAGAGAAGTTCACTTGTGCTGCATGTGGTTTCCACACAACACAATTAAGCAAAGTAGTCAGCCTTCAATTAGGCTTTACCCCACCAAAGCTCCAGAGTGCGGTATACCACCACTTGAGCAGCGCTTGCCATTAATCCAAATCGATATTTCTTCCAAACTGTAAATATCCTGAGCCGCTAGCTCTGCTATGTCGGCTTCGGTATTATCACTCAATGAACCTTCAAACGTTGGTCGCAATCTAAAAGATTGAATACCCGCACGAACCCCTGCTTCAATGCCTTTCACCGTGTCATCAACATAAATACATTCGTTTGGTAAAAAGCCCATATTCATTGCGGTATACATGATCAGGTCGGGCTCCGGTTTCCAGCTATTGGCATCAAAAGCTGAAAATACTTTGCCTTTGAAGTCGTCGAGCATTCCTGTCATTGCCAATGAGGATTCAACTCGATATTTAGGCGCATTGGAAGCGATACAAAACTCAATGTCTTGTTGCTTGAGGAATTCAATAAGCTCAATAGCACCATCCATCGGCTTTAAATGGCGTTGGAACAAGGCTTCTAATTCAGTGCGATAAAGCGGCTCGAGTGTATCGATGGAGATAGATAGCCCTAAACGTGCTTGCGTATCCATTAAGATGTCAGCTAGCTTCCCACCTTGAAAGTGCACATAGCAGTCATTAACGCTTAACTTAGCCCCAAAGCCAGAAAACACATTCACTAAGGCTTGGCAACACAGCTTCTCGCTATCGATGAGTGTTCCATCACAATCGAAAATTACACATTTAGTTTGTTCTAACCGCATAGCTCTCTCACTCGCATTGAATTCAAGTTTTATCCTATAGTGTTCTTTCAATACGCGTGATGATTAAGGTAACACTTTACCTATCGCCCCTTATTTCTCTACGCGAAATATGCAGTGGATCACTTTATGCTTAACCATAAGCAACAGCACTCATTAAATTAATATACTTTGAGCGTCACCAATCACGACTTTATTTGCCAATAAACCGTTAATTCACGGCCAATTCTTCAATAACAATAGGTTTATCCGTTAATTCAATGCGACATTCAGCGGTGATGGTATCTGGATACGAATCACGGATAGCAACAAACTCGGGTAAGTGGCTCAGTAGTAACTGAGTAAGCTCAGGGTCGAACTGACAGCCGCATTCTCTCTCGAACAAATCGATAACCATCTCTAATGGCCACGGCTCTTTGTAACAACGGGCACTGAGTAGTGCATCAAACACATCCGCGACGGCCGTAATACGGGCAAACAAGTGAATTTCGTCACCCACTTTGCCATTAGGATATCCAGCCCCATCCCAACGTTCATGATGCTCGTTGGCAATGATAGCAGCCAGATTGGTAATATCACCGGCTCCACTCTTCAGTAAGTTATAGCCTGCCGTTGTGTGAAGCTTCATCACTTCCCACTCTTGCTCGGTCAATTTACCTGGTTTATCCAAGATTGATTCTGGGACTGAAATCTTACCCACATCATGCATCGGACTGATGATCTCTATCATCTCGACCTCGCGATGGCTCAAGCCACGATACTTAGCAAGCAACGCAGACAACTTGGCGACACGTTTAACGTGATTACCGGTTTCGCCAGAGCGAGTTTCAATCGCCTCTCCGAGAACATGAATCATATCTTTTTGAATATTCAGTGTTTGTTTCTGGAGTTTTAAGATTCGTTTGCTCTTTTTAGCCAGTTCTTTCTTTTGGCGTAGAGTGACAAATTGCATCAAAATAATCAGGCTCAAACCTGCAATGACCATCGACAATCCCAATAGCAACTGAAAGTTTTTACGAATAAAGGATGAAGGCTCATTAATGAATACAGCCTCATCAGGTAGCGCACTCTCACGGATACCGAAATTTGTCATCGCTGGATAATTGAAAACAAAACGTTTGTTCTCACCTGGAGTTAAAGGTTCGTCGAAACCAAGAGGTAGGTACTTATCGAGCGCCTTAACCGTCTCTTCACCCATGCTTTGAGAGTGATTCACATAGCCACCAAGTACATCTCCCGAAATATAGAACTGCCACAAAGCAAACACTGGAGCAGCACTTGCTTTAGACAAAGTATCCGAAACCTCTTGATAAGTATGATACACGCCTCGATTCAATTCGGTATTGTAATGACTGAGCAAAACCGCGTCATCAGCAGAGATACCTTCCAAAAACTGACGGGTACGCACTAACGATAAATCGCGTATTTCAACCAATGTGATATTAGGGAACTCAGTCATCACGCGATTCATCTCTTTGCGAATTAACTCAGAAGTGACACTGTAATCATTGATGAAATACAGTATTTTTAGGTTAGGTCTTAACTTCGAAATTAGATCAATATTGACGTCTATCTGATCGTTCTCATAAAGCACGGTTGCTCTATCAGACACCGAATACATGTCGGTACTGAAATCGTTAATACCGGCAGCAACGACAGGTGTGGAGCGATCGATCAAACTAGGCAGAGATTCAAGGAAGTTAGCCGCGTTGTCGTCAGTCGCGATTACACCATCAAACTTATAATCTGCATATTTGGTACGTAAGTAGTTTGCGATAGAATCGTAGTACTCAGGGCTATGGACGCGCTTTGAATCCAAATACTCGATTGAGAGTTTAACTTCGGCTTGAGATTGGCTGAACGCACTGTCTATCCCTTTTTGGAAGTCAGCGGTCCACTGATAAGAAGGTTCGTATGAGTGTAAAACTAGGATGCGTTTGATATCCCAGTCATTAGCAAAACTGAGTGAAGAATAAGCGCTAACACACAATACAGCGATTGAGAACAATAGCTTGTACATACAATACCCTTTAAATAAGACGGGGTATTTTACTTAGATTAACGCTTTCTCAAAGAACCTTTAGTTCTCGACCCACACTTTATCGCGAGAAGCATGATCTTGTGCCCAAAAATCAAGGATCTGCTTAGCAAAAGCGTTGATACTTTGACCACTTCCAACCACAACGTCTGAGATTAGCAGAGAATCCTCCGCTTCTGTAACGATAGCGCTCGCTGCTACATCACCATTTTGAGTCCCTATGTATAAGACATGTTCGTCAGATAACATAATCTGACTCAAAAACTCTAACATGTACGCCCTTTCGGTTTCATCTTGGTAAGCGCTGGCTTGGTTAAGTGAAAAAAGTACGGTCAGTTTATGGAAGTCGACTTTATGCAGTTCATCAATTTGGGAAGGTGTTTGATCTTGGGTGAGGAGTTGGTATGTCTTGGACGGGAGTTTGCTTTGATAAAGTTCTCGGCCTAGCAGGCTCTCTTTTGCGGGGTAGGCAATATCGAGTTGACTAAACAGCCATTGGTTTTTCTTCTGTACAATTTCAGGTATTTCGTTATTCATTCTTTTAGTACCTACGGTTAGTATCCCCAAATGTCACAGCTATTTGGAAGACATATATTCGACTGAGGTGCCGAGCTACAAGCACAGAGCATACAGAGCATGACCAAGGCCAACAAGTACTTTAAATGCTTCATATTTTCCATTATCCAACAACATCCTTTAAGAACTTAACGAAAAGCTCTACACTCGTATTCAAGCTTTCAATATCCTTATAGTAAACAGAACTCTATAAATAAAAAGGACTTCTTATGAAAAAAGCCTTAATAGCAGCGGGTATCATCACAATGTTGGCTGGCTGTTCGGACAACGAGGTTGGCGACGTCTCTCTTGGATTCTTCACAATGAAGGATATCAAAATGTCTTCTTTAGATGATGATAAAATCGCAGGTGTGACTTGTCATATCGCTTCAATCGAAGCAAACCTTAGCCTTTCCGATCCAAGCGATAGCTCTATTTCTTGTCGTCAAACCGGTGAAATTACATCAGAAATGATTGCTAAAATAGACAAAAGCAAATCTGGTGAAGTGGTGTTCAAACAATCAAAAAGTATCTTCTTTAAAACAATGAAGGTTCGTCGTATCTACGATGCAGAGAATCAATCGCTGCTTTACTTGTCATACACCACCAAAGAAACAGAAGGCAGTTTCAAGCATAGCCTTTCAACCGTTCCCCTATGGGGTACTGAGGCTTACGTTGATCCAGCAACACTCCTCCCAGCGGAATAGGCTCACGTAAATGCCCTCAAGCGAAAAGTAAAACGAGTCACCTGTACAGACATCGTACAGGTGATTCTAAATGTAATAAAAATGAAAGAATCAGAAACAAAATGTGATATCATTCGGCAAAATTTTTTCACTGTATTTTTCATATGAAGTTTCCTGGACAGCGTAAATCTAAACACTACTTTCCAACTCACGCACGTGATCCGTTGGTCAACCAAATGCAACAAACGCCTAAGCTTCACCGCGCAACAATTGTCGGTGTTGGTCAAACGATTGTTGATATCGAAGCCCGTGTTGATAACGCGTTCCTTGAAAAATATGAGCTGAGTAAAGGTCACTCACTGGTATTGGAAGAGAGTAAAGCAGATGCGCTGTACGAAGAGTTAGTTGAGCGCGGTTTGATCACGCATCAATACCCTGGCGATACTATCGGCAACACACTGCACAACTATTCCGTACTTGCAGACAGTAAATCTGTATTGCTCGGCGTTATGTCTAAGAAGATTGAAGTTGGCTCATTTGGTTATCGTTACCTTTGCCGCACTTCTTCTCGTATGAATCTAAATCACCTTCAAACGGTTGATGGTCCTATTGGTCGTTGCTACACGCTTATTTCTGAAGATGGTGAACGTACGTTTGCAATCAACGAAGGCCACATGAACCAACTGCTTCCTGAAAGCGTTCCTGAAAAAGTGTTCGAGAAAGCATCAGCATTGGTTGTGTCGTCATACCTAATGCGCGGCAAACCTGAAGATCCGATGCCAAAAGCGGTACAAAAAGCGATTGAATACGCGAAAGCGCACAATGTGCCAGTTGTACTAACACTTGGTACTAAGTACGTGATCGAAGGTAATGCGGAATGGTGGCAAGAATATCTGAAAGAAAACGTAACCATCGTCGCGATGAACGAAGACGAAGGTGAAGCGTTAACGGGTGAAAAAGATCCGCTTCTAGCTGCTAACAAAGCACTTGAGTGGGTTGACCTCGTTCTCTGTACTGCAGGCCCTATCGGTTTATACATGGCTGGCTACACTGACGAGCCTGCGAAACGCGAAACCACTCTGCCATTATTACCGGGTAACATTCCTGAGTTCAATAAATTCGAGTTCAGCCGTGCTATGCGTAAGCAAGACTGTCAAGATCCGGTAAAAGTATACTCTCACATTGGCCCTTATCTTGGTGGCCCGCGCGAAATTAAAAACACCAATGGTGCTGGTGATGGTGCACTTTCTGCACTTTTACACGACATGGCAGCAAACAGCTACCACCACGTGAATGTACCAAACTCAGAAAAGCACGAGCACTCGTGTCTAACGTATTCTTCTCTGTCTCAAATTTGTAAGTACTCAAACCGTGTAAGCTATGAAGTGTTGACTCAGCACTCTCCTCGCCTTTCTCGTGCACTACCTGAACGCGAAGATAGCTTAGAAGAAACATACTGGGATCGTTAAGCGACTCTATTAGGTAGTTAACTCTTAGAGGTTAACGCCAAGTTGGATTACCCATTCCTTGAAGGGCTGCTATATGCAGCCCTTTTTGTATTCAACACCAATATAACGGCAGCTGAAGGTAATCAGATCGAATATTTTTCTCGTTTAAGATTTGATCTCGCGCAATGACTCTTTAGATCTGTTATCTTCCAGCACATAATTGATGTGGTTTGCCTTTACTTGGCAAATTTATACAGTACTATCGCCACGCAAACGTTTACGTACCACCTTTCGGTTCTGATATAAGGATCAAATATGCTGTCTGATATTGATATTTGTCGCTCTACTCCCCTTAAAAACATCAGTGAAGTTGCCAAGCAAGCTGGCCTGCACCACAACGAACATCAGCCATTAGGGCAATACAAATCTAAAGTGTCTCTCACATCACTTGAACGCCTCGCTAGCCAACAAGATGGTAAATTAGTCGTGGTTACGGCCATCACACCGACGCCTCTTGGTGAGGGCAAAACCGTCACCACTATCGGACTAGCACAAGGTCTAGCAAAGATTAACCAATCCGCTATGGCCTGCATTCGCCAACCTTCAATGGGCCCGGTATTTGGTGTAAAAGGTGGTGCAGCCGGCGGTGGCTATTCACAAGTTGCCCCAATGGAGCAATTGAACCTTCACCTGACTGGCGACATTCATGCCGTAACAGTCGCTCATAACCTCGCATCTGCCGCTATTGACGCTCGTTTGTATCATGAGCAACGTGAAGGGTTAGAAGCCTTTGAGGCTCGCTCAGGCTTAAAAGCTCTGGATATCGACCCACGCAGAATCGTGTGGCGACGTGTACTTGACCACAATGACCGCGCACTGCGTATGATCACGGTTGGCAAGAACGAAGCAGACAAAACAATTAATGGCTTTGAGCGCGAGGATGGCTTTGACATCTCAGCCGCTTCAGAGCTGATGGCTATTCTTGCTCTCACTGATGACCTCCAAGATTTAAGAAAGCGTATCGGACGAGTGGTACTCGCATACAACAACCAAGGCTTGCCATTAACTGCAGATGACTTCAACGTAGCAGGTGCTATGACAGTCACAATGAAAGACTCCATAGAGCCAACATTGATGCAAACCCTTGAAGGGGTTCCTACCCTAATCCACGCGGGGCCATTCGCTAACATCGCACACGGTAACTCTTCTATTATTGCCGATAAGGTTGCGTTAAAGCTAAGTGACTTTGTCGTGACGGAAGGTGGCTTCGGCTCAGATATGGGTTTTGAGAAAGCATGTAACATCAAAGTGAAAGCATCGAAAAAAAATCCAGATTGTGCTGTTATTGTCGCAACATTACGTGGTCTAAAAGCCAACTCAGGTTTATACGATTTGAGACCAGGAACTCCGCTACCAGATTCAATCTTTAATGATGACCAAGACGCGCTTATTGCAGGGTTTGAGAACCTTAAATGGCACATCAACAGCGTTAAGCAATACCAAGTGCCTACCGTTGTTGCGATCAATCGATTTCCACAAGATTCAGCTCAAGAGCTCGATGCTTTGAAACAGATGATCACCGACTTCAACCCAAGCGTTAGTGTTGAAGTAAGCGAAGCATTTGGTCAGGGTGGCGAAGGGGCGACTAAATTGGCTCACGCCGTAGTAAAAGCTTGCCAAAAACAGAGTGAATTTAAGCCGTTGTATCACTCAAAGCAAAGCCTAGAAGAAAAACTGATGGCCGTCGCTGAAGTTGGCTATGGCGCAGCAAGTATCTCGCTATCTCCACTGGCTAAAAAACAACTGGCCGAATTCAAACTGCATGGCTATAACGACCTATCGGTTTGTTTAGCAAAAACACCACTATCGATCTCGACAGAAGCACACGTAAAAGGTGCACCATCTCAGTTTGACGTACCCGTTAGGGAGCTAAAACTGTGTGCTGGTGCTGGCTTTATTTACGCGCTGTGCGGCAATGTAATGACCATGCCAGGCCTACCGGATAAACCGGCTTTTATGTCGTTGGACATTGATAGCAAAGGAAACATCGTTGGCTTAAGTTAATTACGACCAGACATAGGCTAAAAATCCGCTTTATCTAGAATAACCTGTCCGTACTACGCTCCCCATTATATTTGCGGACAGGTCTCGTTTCTGATACCTAATTGCTCAATTAACACCCCAAGTGCAATAAATTTCATTAAAAACGAAATAATATGCACATCTGATTATAAGTTTTGGGTCAAGATCACATTAATAGGCCTACAAAATATATAGTATTGCGCTGATTTTTCGAGGACAGTGATGAATACGAGTATAAAAAAACTGATCAGCCAATTTCTATGTACCTTGTTTGTCCTAGGATTAGTCCCTGCTCTCTATATAAACTCTGAATTTGAACGGGTTGAAGCCCAGTATGCGCTAAACATCAAACAGTCTAATCAAAACCAAATCGAATACAGCTTCCATCAACTCGCTGTTATTGTTGAGCAAATATCAAACGCGGTTCCCTCTATTGCCGCCTCACAGACCCTACTTCGTTCCATTTCCGAGCCTTCAGTTACTAACAAACAAGCACTGCAGGATCTGTGGGTTGTATTGGCACACGGGCAACAATACTACTCTCAACTGCGTTTCCTAGATCTAGACGCTAATGAAGTATTCCGCGTCAACTATAAAGATGGCCACGCAAGTGTCACTCCAGACCACGAGTTACAAAACAAATCCTCTCGTGATTACTACAAAAAGCTACAAGAATTAGAGATTGGAGAAGTTAAAGCTACAGGCATTGATCTAGAAGTTGAAAATGGAGAGTTAGTTCGCCCCTTTTCGCCGACACTTCGCATTATGACGCCTGTCACTGTAGGGGAGCACATTATTGGCTATTTCATTGCTAACCTAAATATGCGCGAGATCTATGATCGCTTACATTACCAGATAGGTACATCAGCGACAGTTCCGGTCATCCTTAATAATACTGGTCATGTCATCATGGGTCCCGACCCTGAGGATTCATTTGGGCATGTGATTGAATCACGTTCAGACAAGACGTATGCAAAACTAGCCCCAGGCCTGTGGCAGAATATTCAAAGCGGCACCTCATCCAGCTATTTTGATGGTAAAAACTGGTATTTTCACTCTGACATCAGCCCTAAGATTAAGCAGTTTGAAGGACCAATTTATATGGTTCTTCATATTGAAGAACATCAATTTAACACTCAGTTTCAACAAGAAAATCACGCCATAGTCGTTCAGATAATCATACTCTCGATATTGATTTCAATGATATCTGCAGGTTTCGTACTGTGGAACAGAAATCATAAAAAGAACAGTATCGAAAGCCAACTCGCCAAAGCGGCAATGAACGGTATGTCTGCCCTATTAATCACAGACAAAAATAACCGAATCATAAAAGTAAACCAAGAGTTCACCCGTGTCAGTGGCTACGAGTTAGAAGATGTAAAAGGTAAACAGCCTTCATTGTTTAACGCTGGCCGATATAATGAAGAGTTCTACATTAAAATGTGGAGCGTCATTAAAGAGACAGGGATGTGGGAAGGCGAAGTGGTGAACCGACGAAAGGATGGCACCTTCATCACGGAAATTCTTCGAATACAAACCATCAAAGACTCAAAAGATGTGATTCAATTTTATGTTGCATCATTTGTTGATATCAGCAAACGCAAAGAGCTCGAGAATAAATTGAGAAACCTTAGCGAAAAAGATGCACTATCTGGCTGTTGGAATAGACGAAAGTTCGACCTGGAGCTTCGTGACGAGTGTTCTCGCGTTAGTCGTTACCCTACTCGCGAGCAATCTTGCTTAGCCATATTGGATATTGACCATTTCAAACGCATTAACGATAGATTTGGACATGATTATGGCGATAAAGCCATACAAACCGTAGCACAGGTACTGCAACGTGAATGCCGAGATACCGATTTCGTGGCTCGTATTGGGGGAGAAGAGTTTGGGGTTATCTTGCCTCACACGACACCACAAGAAGCCGACTATGTGCTTAATAGGCTGAGAATCGCGATCAGTATCGAGTTCGACAACGTCGTTACAATAAGTGGCGGAATAACCAACCTAACAGGTGAACCTGCACTCAATTATAAGTGCGCCGATTTAGCTCTTTACGAAGCAAAAGCAGTAGGTAGAAACAGTGTATGTTTGTTCCTTGATAGCGAAATGAGCGAAATTGCATAGTGGGAGCCTGCATCGCACCACCGCCCCGCTAACTTATTCATTTCACTCTAGAGTCGTTCACTCAACAATCAACTTGGTGCGGGGTAGAACTCCAGCGTATTCCCTTCGACTACCAGAATGCAATCCATATTCGCAGCATGGGCTGCCTGCTTACCAAGGTGAGTATCTTCAAACACAACACACTGCTTTGGCTGTAAACCCATACCAAAACAAGCAGCTAAGAAAGTATCAGGGTTTGGTTTATGATTCTTCACATCTGTCGCTGTCACTAAGATATCCAACTTACTCAAGATATCCGTTTTATCTAACAGTTGTTCTGCGCTCTTGCGTTGACTGCCCGTTCCAACCGCAATCTTCTTGTCACCGAGATGGTCTATCAAAAGAGAATACGTACAAGGGATAATATCTCCTTTGTCTTCAATAGCTGCAAACGAAGCCATTTTAAACGTAGAAACCGCTTGTGGGTCGAGCGATAAACCGTACTTACTATTTACCTCACCAGCGATCTTATAACTCGGCATTCCACCTAAGCTATGCAGCCAAGACGCTTCGAAATAAAAGCCGAACTCTTCCGCCGTTTGTTGCCATGCTTTCACATGTGCTGGCATTGTATCGATCAACGTACCGTCCATATCAAAGATTAATCCTTCATACGCCGTTAAATCAATTTTCATCACTACTACCACTCTTTAAGAAAGTTACTGATACCATACCCAATATTCAGTATCATGACCCCATATTACTGTTCAAAATGGATGTTTATGTTACAAATATCTAACTCTGTTTCAATTCAAGACTGGGAACTCCAGCTAACCGCGATCAGAGCTCAAGGAGCCGGAGGTCAAAACGTCAATAAAGTATCGAGTGCGATACATTTACGTTTTGACATAAAGCACTCAACCCTACCCGATTTCTATAAAGAAAAACTCCTGGCACATAAAGATGGTCGTATCACTAAAGATGGTGTGATTATCATTAAAGCTCAACAGTACAGAACTCAGGAGCAAAACCGAGACGATGCTTTGGTACGTTTGAAAGAGCTGATCTTAGAAGCAACAAAAGTTCAAAAAGTGAGACGAGCAACCAAGCCAACACGCGGCTCTCAAAAAAGACGTTTAGAAAGTAAAAAGCAAAGAAGCACCACCAAACAACTTCGCGGAAGAGTAGACTAATTGTTTCATGTCCGTAGTGAGCACCTCACCATGAAACAATCATTTTAGCTCTAACTAGCTGGACAAAAGACGATACCTGACATTATTTATTCGTAGACAATTTATTCGAAGACTGGTTCTTTGAGGCTACATATTCGCAATACTATTGATTAGAAAGTGTCTATTAGAACAAAACGCTACTTCTGTTTTTTGACCGACAAAATCAGTTTAATCAACAGCATTCGCTCTTCACTGGTTAACAAACGACTAGCAGCAGCTACATCTTCCGCTGCTGCTTCAGACGCTCCTACAACGTCGAGTACGACATCCAAGTCCGTAACTTTCAAGGTTCTCGTGATCGAACGATACTGAGACATTTTGATATCAGCCTCTCCCCGCTCAATTCGTTGATAGGTTTTCAAGCTCATCCCTGCGCTAGCCGCTAATTTTTCTTGAGACCAATTGCCTAGCTTCCTACGCTCAATCAGCGCAATGACTATAGGTTCTTGTGACATAAGCACCTCCAGAATAGACAGTTATGACCTAATTTCAGCAAGAAGCAGACCATATTGACTTAGAACAGTTTACATAAGTGATTAAAGGCATATTATTCGGCCGATAAAAACGTTACGTTTCATGGACTTTCATACTTACAACGGCGTTAACTCACGGGCAGATAAGTTTGAATTATCAAGAGCTAGGAAATAAGAAAAATTGCAAATTGCGAATAATGATAGCGTGAAATTGGAAATTGCGAATCTCTATAAATTGGCATTTCCTTGCATACAACAGGCTTTAGAATCAGAAGATACCCGTAATGAAATTGTTGCGGTACAGCAGAGATTACTGACTTACAAAGAAGTGCTGTTACACGGAAATATGCTGGAAGATAAAGAATTAAAACAGGCCTTTTCTGCATTGAACCAAAGCGAGAAAGGTGTTGTACAAGGTGGTATTCAAAATATCAACGATGCCATAAAGCAAATGGATGAAATTGTCGAAAGGTATAGCAGGAAGGCGAAAATCAATAAGCAGGCATATCGACAAGTTTGAAGCGATAGTACACCGAAATAACCAAGTCGACGCTGATGCTTTTTAGCGTCGACTTAATCTAAGACTTCTTTCATTAATGCTTAAATGAACAACCTGTCGAGGTATAGCCCTCAATCATGCTGATGAACGTCTACTTAACTTTAAATAGATTGTCTTCTTAAAATAAGTAAACCAAGCGCGAATATCGACAAGAACCCCAAAGAACCGCCGCTACTAGAGCCTGAGTTGGTGCCTGAATTAGACCCGCCCGATAGGCTTATCTTCGGCATTGACGTTTCATTTAACAAAGCAGAAGATGAATCAACGGTTTCACCATCGCTCACTCGTACGAGAACACGAGAACTCGGTGTACTTCTAACTTCAAAAGTTGCGTTTTCAGTGCCTGAAACAACTCGATCTATCCATCCTGCATAATCATAAACTTCCGTAAAAACAGACGTGTATTTTTCAGTAAGGCTTCCACATGTAGCTGGCCCGTAACTCGTAATGCCTATTTGCTGATAGCTAACCCCATCCCACCAATAGACAGGACCGCCTGAATCACCATTACAGGTCGAGTTTTTGTATCCATTGAACTGCGCTCCATCAAAACAAAGCTGTTTGTCTGTTGAATTACAGCTATTTGTAGCATCGAAGGTTAAATTCGCTTGATTTACTACATTGGTAGCAGTTCTAGAAACAGTTTTGCCTTGGTCATCAGTTATATGACTCGTCAAGCCTCGGCCAACTGCCTTAAACGTATCTTGACCACGATTCAATGCATAGACATTGTCGAATGTAGAGTTAATTGAAGAAGAGTAGTCTCGTACATTTAAGGCTGTTTTGAGTTTCAAGATAGCAATATCGTTTGGTAATACTTTCCCGTTGATGGGATCAAGATTATTACTATAGTCACTTGGATAATATATCTTTTCGACTCGTGCTGATTGGTATCCACCGTTGTTATATTTTGTTTGATCTGCCATTCCTGGAACAACCCAAGTATTAAGCATCCACGCGTAACTTTCATACACACAATGGGCAGCGGTAAGCACGAATTGTGCATCTATAATGGTTCCACCACAGTAGTTAGAAAATTTTGAACCATCATGAAAGTACAGGCTAGTAAACGTTGGATAAGTATTAGTTAGTTCTGCATCTGTTGTGGGGCTACCATTGATAATATAAGGTGAAACACCGACATTAGGAGCACTTTCGACCGAGTTTTCCGTCGCCATAACACTTGATGTGTAAATCAATGGAGCTAACAGCCCTAAAACGGCTTTACGAACCGGACTCATTGTATGGTTAACATTCATAGATAACTCCTTGTAACCCCTACTACTTATTTACAAAAATGATGAATCGTCACCATAACACGTACCACTAATATTATAGTAAGCAATTTTAATGATATAGCCATATGTCTCGTTTTAAAAAACGAACTTTCAGGTATCTGGGCTTGTAGCGATATAGAAAGTTATACGCTCTTAAAATTAGATACGTTTATAAAAATAGATACGTTCATAAAAAGGGAGACAGGCTTAAACAAAAAAGCCTACCATTGAACTTCTCTATACAGAGAATCAAACAGTAGGCTTTGTTTAGCTTAATAGTTGCTCTTAAAAGAGATTAGCCACGGTAGTAACGTTGAGGTACGAATGGCATTTTTTCTACTGTCATTGGTAGCTTCTTACCACGAACTTCAGCGAATACTTCAGTGCCAATTACTGCTAGATCAGTGCGTACATATGCCATAGAAACAGGTTTGCCTGCATTAGGCCCCGCTGTACCGCTTGTTACAACACCAATCTTGTTGTCTTCAGCATCGAACAGCTCAGCGCCTTCACGTACTGGCGCTTTAGTTTGACCAACAAGACCAACACGCTTACGTTGAACATCTTTGGTTGCGATTTGCTCAAGGATGATATCAGCGCCAGGGAAACCGCCTGCACGTTCACCGTCTGTACGACGCACTTTTTGAATGCCCCATAGAAGGCTGGCTTCTACTGGCGTTGTCGTTGTATCTAGATCGTGACCATATAGACATAGACCACACTCAAGACGAAGTGAGTCACGAGCACCAAGGCCAATCCACTCAACTTCCGCTTCTGATGTTAGCTTGCGTGCCAGTGCTTCAGCGTGATCGTTAGGAACAGAGATCTCGTAGCCATCTTCCCCCGTGTAACCACTGCGGCTCACGATGCATTCAACGCCATCGATATCGACTTTTTGAACGTCCATGAACAACATGTCTGCAACGCTAGGTTGGAAACGAGCAAGAACTTCAGACGCTTTAGGGCCTTGAAGGGCTAATAGAGCGCGGTCATCAATCACTTCCATTTCGACGTCAGCTGGAAGGTGCGCCGTTAGATGGTCGATATCTTGTGTCTTACAAGCTGCATTCACAACAACAAATAGGTGGTCGCCTAAATTAGCAACCATCAGGTCATCCATAATGCCGCCCTGCTCGTTAGTAAAGAACGCATAACGCTGTTTACCAGAAGGAAGGTCGATAATATCTACAGGAACCAACGATTCTAAGACAGCAGCTGCGTTTACACCATGTAGACGAAGTTGCCCCATGTGAGAAACATCAAAAAGACCAGCAGCATCACGAGTATGTAAATGCTCTTTCTTTACACCAAGTGGGTACTGGACGGGCATATCGTAGCCAGCGAAAGGAACCATCTTTGCACCCTCTTCAACGTGAAGTGCATGCAGTGGTGTTGTTAGTAGGTCTTGATTAGCGTGTTCTTGAGTCATTTTATTCTCCATGAAGCGTTGCAGGCTGTCCAAAATCGAGTCTGCCGCTTATATCTCTATTTAGAGTCGCCTCTAACGATACTGGTTAACGTTAGAAACAGTAGATAGTAAAAAGTGATGTCCTTTATATAGGCTTATATCGTTGGCTCTATAAATTATGAATAACTGTACAGAACCCATACAACTCACTTTCTAAGAATTCACTTCAGTAAACTTCAATCAACATGAGTAAACCATGTTCACTATAATAAACAAGCCTGCGTCAGTTTTACACCCTTAACAATAGTCAAACAGCTCAAAATGTGACATTTAACAATTTAAAAACAATTGTTCGGTACATGCAAAAACGCGATATTGATGATTTTCGCATCAATATCGCGTCTATTAGCTAACGTTCAAAACAAAAGCAAACGTTTGCATCCACTATAAGAAATTCAAAACTTGTTAGCTTATTTTGCTGTGACCTACAGTTATTTTGCAGTCACCCACAGAATGAGTGCATCTTCAGCACTAGTTGAAATCAGCATATGACCCATATTCGCATCGTAATACATGCTATCGCCTTCACTCATTGGCACGGGTTCGTAGAATTCTGAGTAGAACATCACATCACCCGATATGATCATTAAGAACTCTTCACCATCGTGGCGCACCCAATCGTTATACTCTTCAAAAGTACGAGCTCTCACTCGACTCTTAAACGGCATCATCTTCTTATTAGAGAGCTCTGTGGCAAGCAATTCGTGTTCATAAGTGGGTGTTGGGTGTGGTTTACCTTGGCCTACTTTGGTTAAATCACGACGTCCTGTAGCGACTTTTTTTCTTGGTGGTTCAAAGAGTTGCGGCATATTTATCTGCAACCCCATAGCCAATTTCTGCATCGCTTGAAAGGTCGGAGAGATCTGTTCATTCTCTATTTTACTGAGCGTAGAACGCGCCAAGCCTGTTCTTTGGCTTGCTTCTTCTAGCGTGATCCCAAGCTTACCGCGGATGTCTTTAATGCGCTGGCCAAGCCTAAGTGGTTCAATATTCTGGTCTAACGTTTCCTTCGCCAACGTTAGAGATGGGTACTCATCATAAATGTCTTCTGACATAGGTCCCTCACTAATTTTTTACTTCCTGTCTATTAATTTCATTGTTGCATAAAGCGCTTTGTTGATTAAAGAGCACACAGAGAAATAAAGCGTGCTCCCCGTAGCAAAACAAGAAAATCTGTTTCCTATTGGAAATTTTTGTTGAAAATTGATTTTAACGGAGCTATGTTATCGACTTGTTAGATGAAGAGATGCTACTTCGGCTTGCCGCAAATGATAGATTTAACATTTGTAAGAGCTGTTTTTTACCCGATTTTTTGGGAACCAATTCGTGCTGCATTGACCCTACAACGATCGCTTAGACGCTGTAAGAGTATATTTAATACGCAATCAACGTATGTCTGTACCTATATAGCGCAAACGATACCGATGCAGAAATCAACGTAAGACCTAATGGACTATAAAAACAATCACCATTAGCTTAATGAAAGGTCTCGACAATGAACGCTTACCAAAACCACAGCTTAGACAGTTTTTTCTCTACGAACCTATCAGGCACTGACGACGCCGTATTTGCTGGAATCCAAGCAGAGAACACTCGTCAAAACGAACAAATCGAACTTATTGCTTCTGAGAACATCGTTTCTAAAGCAGTAATGCAAGCTCAAGGCACTTGCCTAACCAACAAATACGCAGAAGGCTATCCAGGCCGTCGCTACTACGGTGGTTGTGAGCACGTAGATACCGTTGAAGCTATCGCAATTGAACGTGCTAAACAGCTGTTCAAATGTGAGTACGTAAACGTGCAGCCTCACTCTGGCGCTCAAGCAAACGGTGCAGTAAAACTTGCCCTACTTCAACCCGGCGACACAATCCTTGGTATGTCTTTAGATGCTGGTGGTCACCTCACACACGGTGCACGTCCTGCAATGTCTGGTAAGTGGTTCAACGCAGTTCAATATGGCGTAGACCGCGACACACTTGAAATCGATTACGAAGCAGTTCGCGCATTAGCTGTCGAAAGCCAACCTAAAATGATTATTGCAGGTGGTAGTGCTATCCCACGCGTTATTGATTTCGCTAAGTTCCGCGAAATTGCTGACGAAGTTGGCGCTATCCTAATGGTCGATATGGCACACATCGCGGGTCTTATCGCGACAGGTGCTCACCCTAGCCCACTACCACACGCACACGTTGTTACCACAACAACGCACAAAACACTTCGTGGCCCACGCGGCGGCATGATTCTTACGAACCACGAAGACATCAACAAAAAGATCAACTCTGCAGTGTTCCCTGGCCTTCAAGGCGGCCCACTAATGCACGTTATCGCGGCTAAAGCAGTGGCGTTTGGCGAAGCACTTGGCCCTGAATTTAATACTTATATTGATTCAGTGATCGACAACGCAAAAGTTCTTGCTGAAGTGTTGCAAACTCGCGGTTGTGACATTGTGACTGGCGGTACAGACACACATCTAATGTTGGTTGACCTTCGCCCTAAAGGCTTGAAAGGTAACGTAACTGAAGAAGCATTAGAGCGTGCAGGGATCACATGTAACAAAAATGGCATACCATTCGATACAGAGAAGCCTATGATTACTTCTGGTATCCGTTTAGGCACGCCAGCTGGAACCAGTCGTGGTTTTGGCACTGAAGAATTCAAACTTATCGGTGAATGGATCGGCGATGTACTTGATGGCTTAGTTGAAAGCCCTGAAGGCAATGCTGAAGTTGAGCAACGTGTTCGCAAGCAAGTTAAAGAGCTTTGCAAGCGCTTCCCTCTTTACCGTTAAACCAATTTTAAGATTTAAATTAAAACCTCATAAATTTTTGGAGAATAAGCAATGGACAATACACTAAAGTTTGCAGACAGCCACGAGTGGGTAAAAGACAACGGTGACGGTACTGTAACTATTGGTATTTCTGAGCACGCTCAAGAGCTACTAGGTGACGTTGTGTTTGTTGACCTGCCAGACACTGAAGACGAAATTGAAGCTGGCGAAAGCTTCTCTCTGGTTGAATCAGTGAAAGCAGCTTCTGATATCTACGCACCAATCTCTGGCGAAATTGTAGAAATCAACGAAGAATTAGAAGATAGCCCAGAGCTAATCAACGAAGAACCTTATGAAGGCGGTTGGATTGTTAAAGTGAAGATGTCTGATGCGTCTGAACTAAACAACCTTAAAGATGCGGAAGAATACCTAAGCTCTGTAGAAGAAGACTAATAGGTAACCTCATTACGATAAAGCTGCTCTTTGGAGCAGCTTAATTTTAGGGGCTAGCTCACGGCTCCAGAGAGAAAGTAGAACATATCATGACTGAATTACTTCAAAGCCAATTACTGAAAGACTTGGGTACGCAAAACGAGTTTGTTGCTCGTCATAACGGCCCTAATAAAGCAGACCAGCAAAAAATGCTTGAAGCGATCAACGCGACTAGCCTAGACGCACTGATCGACGAAACGGTTCCTGCACAAATCCGTCTTGAAAAACCAATGACACTTGCTGCGCCACTGAGCGAGATGGACATGCTGACCTCTCTTAAAGAGATCGCTAACCTAAACCAAGTGAAACGTACTTTCATTGGCCAAGGCTACTACAACACATTCACTCCAAACGTTATTCTACGTAACGTTTTAGAGAACCCCGGCTGGTACACAGCTTACACACCATACCAACCAGAGATTTCTCAAGGTCGTCTTGAAGCTCTACTCAATTACCAACAAATGGTAATGGACTTAACTGGTATGGAAATCGCGAACGCGTCTCTTCTTGATGAAGCGACAGCGGCTGG
>NZ_AJZM02000398.1 GCF_000272405.2 Vibrio tasmaniensis 1F-187 | reverse complement strand
GTGCATTGTAATTTCTTAAGCTCATCGTCCTCCTAGTAACAGAGAATGAATGCATTGTTGCTTAAATCAGTTGAACCTTTTCCAAGTCTTGTGATCTGATCCTTTATGGTAGTTAGAACGGTGGTGACATGGGTAAAGCGGAAAAGAAGATAACTAACTGGGCGGAATACAATAAGGCTCTGTGCAAGCGTGGTAGAGGTTTCCAGTATTCTGATACCGCGATTGAAACTGCCTTGATGATTAAGGGGATCTTCTATCCGCCATTACGTGCTCTTCAAGGCTTTATTGGTTCTATCTTTGAGCTATTGGATGTTCCACTGACGTCCC
>NZ_AJZM02000397.1 GCF_000272405.2 Vibrio tasmaniensis 1F-187 | reverse complement strand
GGTGGCAAACGACTACCACTACGAAGAGATCTTCTCTAAGCAAGTGCGCGCGTTTGGTCAAACTGGCGATATTTTACTGGCTATATCTACTAGTGGTAACAGTAAAAATATCATCAAAGCAATGGAAGCTGCGGTAACACGTGATATGACAATCATCGCCTTTACTGGTAAAGATGGTGGTGAAATGGCTGGCCTGCTTGGTGAGCACGATGTAGAAATTCGTATTCCCTCACACCGTACAGCACGTATCCACGAAGTACACATGGTGACACTACACTGCTTATGTGACCTAATCGATCAAGTACTCTTCCCAGCTCACGAAGAGTGATATACGGAGCATCACGATGAAATCATTAACTTCTATGAAGCTGCTTAAGCTGATTAGTGTTTCGCTACTTACACTGTCGTTATCTGGTTGTGCTGGTCTTTTCATTGCTGGTGCAGCAACTACTGCAAATCTAGTCACCGATACACGAACCACCAAAGAGATTTGGAGCGACAATAATATCGAATTTGAAGTTGCAGCTATGACTAATAAACCGCCATTTCGCGGCAATGTCAGTATCACAGCAAGCTCTTACCGTGGTTCAGTAGTTCTGATGGGGCAAGCAACGACAGATGCTGAACGTCGTGCTTTTGAAAGCCAAGCTAAAGCAGTAACGGGGGTTGAAAGTATACACAACCAGATCCGAGTGAAAGAGCCACTGTCTGTTAGTGCTATCAGCAAAGACAGTTGGATTACCACTAAAGTGAAGTCTGCCCTACTTGCCAAGTCTGAGCTTAACGGTATCAAAGTCAAAGTCATTACTGAAGATTCAGAAGTATTTCTGCTTGGATTAGTTTCTCGAGAACACGCTGATATCGCGACAGAAGTTGCGCGTAATATCTCTGGTGTGAAGCAGGTGATTCGAGCGTTTGAATATGGTGAAGATGACAATTCGGTAAACTAACGCCCTCTGAATTTACTTAGCCAACTTAGCTGCTTATTAGCTGGTTGGTTGGTTGGCTGGTAAAGCCTAACGAAATGAGTCTAGCAACTAAAAATCAGTTAGCACAAAAAGAAAAAGCAGCGATAAATCGCTGCTTTTTTTGTATTTGGAGTTATTTAAAAAATAACGCTATTTGATAACACGAAGGCTTGGGCGACCTTTCGCTGGACGAGATGGCTCAGGTTCTGAGTCAGACTCTTCAGCATCTACGTCTGCTGTTGCAACACTCAAAGATGGGCCTTTTTCTGGTTCTTCAAAAGGACTTTCTTCAATTCCTTCTTCAAACGCTTCCATGTAAGCCTCTTCAGGTTCAAACATGGTACCAGCACCATTCTCACGAGCATAAATTGCTTGTACTGCGTATAGCGGAACGATCACAGAGTGTGGACGACCACTAAAGCGAGCACTAAACGTCACAGCTTCGTTACCCAGTTCAAGTTGTCCAACCGCACGAGGCGCGATGTTCAGAATGATCTGACCATCTTGAACAAACTCGTCTGGAACTCTCACACCCGGCAATGTTGCTTCAACAACCAAGTGTGGAGTCAGTTCGTTATCAACCAGCCATTCATAAAATGCACGAAGCATGTATGGTCGGCGTGGAGTCATATTTGAAATATCCATAAACGCTTAGCGAACGAGTCGCATCTCGCGCTCAGCTTCCGTTAGAGAAGCTAGGAATGAATCACGTTCGAATACGCGGTTCATGTAAATCTTAAGTTCTTTAGAACCAGGACCAATCAGTTCGATACCAAGCTCAGGTAAACGCCATAGTAGCGGAGCTAGGTAACAATCAATTAGGCTAAACTCTTCGCTCATGAAGTATTCATACTCAGCGAAGATAGGAGCAAGAGTTAATAGGTCGTTGCGTAATTTCACGCGAGCTGCTTCAGATTCTTCAGCGTTGCCTTTAACGATCTTCTCTGCAACTGAATACCAGTTACGCTCAATTCGGTACATCATTAGACGACTGTTACCACGAGCAACCGGGTATACAGGCATCAATGGTGGATGAGGGAAACGCTCATCTAGGTATTCCATGATGATCTTAGAGTCATATAGAGCAAGCTCACGATCAACAAGAGTAGGTACTGATTTGTACGGGTTCAGTTCAACAAGCTCTGCTGGTAGATTTTTTTCATCAACCAACTCAACTTCAACACTTACGCCTTTTTCAGCAAGAACAATGCGCACCTGATGGCTATACATATCAGAAGCACTTGAGAAAAGAGTCATTACAGAACGTTTATTGGCAGCTACAGCCATGGAGCCCTCCAGTACACTTTAAATAAAAACAATGGAGGCCTAAAGCCTCCATTGAACATTAACATAATTTGGGAATTAGCACGGTATTATAGCACAATTAGTGCACATCACGCCAATACTCTTTCTTCAGCAAAATCACGATGATAGTGAAGATTACTAAGAAGGCCATTACCCACCAACCCATAGCATGACGCTCAAGTTGAACAGGGTCGCCCGAGTAAACCAAAAAGTTAACAAGGTCACGAACTGCTTCGTCATACTCACCAGCACTTAATTCGCCAGAACCATCCGTTTCAGTGCCAACAACAACCTTAACTTCCTCACCATCGACCATGTGAGTATCGTAGATTGGCGTTGGGATACCTTGTAGCTCTTCAAGAACATGCGGCATACCAACACTTGGGAAAACCAGGTTGTTCACACCAAATGGACGAGACGGATCTTCATAGAAAGTACGAAGGTACGTGTATAGCCAATCTGCGCCACGAACACGAGCAACCAATGTTAGATCTGGTGGTGGAGCACCAAACCAACTAGCAGCTTGCTCAGAAGGCATAGCGTTAACCATCAAGCTACCAATTTTCACTTCAGGATCGAAGATCAGGTTTTCCTTCATTAGGTCTAAAGGAATCTCCAAATCATTCGCAACACGTTCATAACGTTGGTACTGCGTTGAGTGACAAGCGAAACAGTAGTTCATGAACATCTTAGCGCCATTTTGCAATGAAGCTTTGTCTGTTAAATCATTGTTTGCTTTGTCTAATGGTACGCCTGCACCCGCTGCCATCGCTAGTGACGGCAACATAGCAAATAAAATTACAATCCACTTTTTCATTTGAATGTCACCCTTTCTGGTAATGGTTTCGTCGCTTCATTTTTACTGTAGAACCACAGCATAACGAAGAACATGAAGTAACCTAAGCTAAAGATTTGAGCTAATAGCGTGTATGTAGGCGTTGCTGGAAGCGCACCAAGTACACCAAGCGCAATAAAGCTTATTGTGAATTGGATGATGTTAATCAAATGCAGTTTGCTACGGTAACGGTAAGAACGCACTTTACAACGGTCGAACCATGGCAGTAGGAATAGCACAACAATTGAAGCGCCCATTGCAACTACACCTAACAGCTTATCTGGAACAGCACGAAGTACAGCGTAGAACGGCGTGAAGTACCAAACTGGAGCAATATGCTCAGGTGTTTTCAGCGGGTTTGCAGCTTCAAAGTTAGGCGGCTCAAGGAAGTACCCACCCATTTCTGGGTTAAAGAACAGCACGTAACAGAACAAGAATAGGAAACCAGCAACACCAACCATATCTTTTACCGTCCCGTATGGGTGGAAAGGAATAGAGTCAATGATGTCGTATTTCTTAGTGTAATCCTTGTGGAATGGGAACTGAGTTTTGTAGTCGTCGCCCATTGTGCCTTTAGGAAGCTTAGTTTCGATACCGTCTGGGTTGTTCGAACCCACTTCGTGCAGCGCCAGTACGTGAAGTACGATAAGCAGCAGAAGTACAATTGGCAGAGCAATAACGTGCAGTGCGAAGAAACGGTTCAGCGTTGCACCAGAGATGATGTAGTCACCACGGATCCAAAGCGTTAGGTCATCACCTATAACAGGGATCGCACCAAACAGAGAAATGATTACCTGAGCACCCCAGTAAGACATTTGACCCCATGGTAGTAGGTAGCCCATGAAAGCCTCAGCCATAAGCACTAAGAAGATCAACATACCGAAGATCCAAAGTAACTCACGAGGCTTTTGGTAAGAACCGTAGATTAGACCACGGAACATATGCAGGTAGATCACAACGAAGAATGCCGATGCACCTGTTGAGTGCATGTAACGCAGTAGCCAACCGTATTCCACATCACGCATGATGTATTCAACAGAAGCAAATGCACCCTCACCAGACGGTACATAGTTCATCGTCAGCCAAATACCCGTAAGGATTTGGTTAACCAGTACTAACATTGCTAAAGAACCAAAAAGGTACCAAAAGTTAAAGTTCTTAGGCATTGGGTATTCAGATAAATGCTTCTTGTAAGCATTCATCGCGGGTAGACGTTTCTCTACCCAATCAAGCAATCCTTGCATTACGCGTCTCCCTCGTCCACACCGATCATGATCTTAGTGTCACTCAAATACATATGCTTTGGTACAACAAGATTCAATGGAGCAGGTACGCCTTGGAATACTCGACCTGCCATATCAAACTTTGAACCATGGCAAGGACAGAAGAAACCAGACTTAACACCCTGAACTTGTTCTGCAAAAGAATCTGGCAGGTAAGTTGGAGAACAACCTAAGTGCGTACAGAAACCAACAGCAACGAAGAATTCCGGCTTAATTGAACGAAACTCGTTCTGCGCGTATTCTGGTTGTTGTTCAGCTTCAGATTGAGGGTCACGAAGTTGACCACCGATCGCTTTTAGATTCTCTAGCACCGATTCAGCACGGCGTACAACCCATACAGGCTTACCTTGCCACTCGACACGAACCATTTGTCCCGGCTCTAACTTACTGACTTCCACTTCCACCGGTGCGCCTGCAGCTTTCGCCTTGGCACTCGGATTCCATGATTTAATAAAAGGCACGGCTACAGCAGCTGCTCCTAAACCACCAACAACGGCTGTTGTTGCGGTTAAGAAACGCCTGCGACCGTTATTTAAAGGCGCGTTGCTCATCCAAACATTCTCCCATTTGCTCCTTATGGATTGAAATAATTCCGAATAAAGAGCATGGCTAACAAAATATGTATTTAGTTCTATTTATTGACGGCAAATGATAAATAAAACCCTACTTTTTGACAAGATAAAGCTACCTTTTTGTAACAATCATGAGGCAAAGCGCACATTGGGTTACAAAAGCTTTCAAAATATAAGAATTTGGAAATAAAACGAGGGAGGGAAAGCGTTTAGAGGGGGCATAAAAACAAAAAGCCCGGCATATAGCCGAGCTTTGAACCACAATTCCAGTCGAAAAACTGGGAGCGTGTACTTTTTCGTAAAGAAAAATTAACGCTTAGAGAATTGAGGTTTACGACGTGCTTTACGTAGACCAACTTTCTTACGTTCAACGCAACGAGCGTCACGCGTAACATAGCCAGCTGCACGTAGAGCAGGACGTAGAGTTTCATCGTATTCCATAAGAGCACGAGTGATACCGTGGCGGATTGCGCCAGCTTGACCTGAAATACCACCACCAGAAACAGTGATGTAAAGGTCAAGTTTCTCAGTTAGTTCAACTAGCTCAAGAGGTTGTTTAACAACCATACGAGAAGTTGGACGACCGAAGTAAACATCAAGGCTGCGCTTGTTGATTACGATCTCACCAGAGCCTGGTTTGATGAAAACACGAGCTGCTGAGCTTTTGCGACGACCAGTGCCGTAGTATTGATTCTCTGCCATTGTCTTAATCCCCTTAGATGTCTAGTACTTGTGGCTGTTGAGCAACATGGTTGTGCTCAGTACCAGCGTACACTTTAAGCTTACGGTACATCGCGCGGCCTAGTGGACCACGTGGAAGCATACCTTTAACTGCTAGTTCAAGAACCATTTCTGGTTTCTTAGCAATTAGCTTTTCAAAAGTGATAGTTTTAAGACCACCTGGGAACTCAGAGTGACGGTAGTAAACCTTACCCTTAGCTTTGTTACCAGTTACAGCAACTTTCTCAGCGTTAACAACGATGATGTAATCACCAGTGTCTACGTGAGGAGTGTATTCTGCTTTGTGCTTGCCGCGTAGGCGAGAAGCGATTTCACTTGCTAGACGGCCAAGAGTTTTGCCTTCAGCGTCTACAACATACCAGTCGCGTTTTACAGTTTCTGGTTTAGCAACGAAAGTTTTCATGCTAATAATTACCTATTTAAAAAATTTACACTTAAGGAATACTCGCGTATTCCCACTGTCTAAGAGTTACCATTCATCACCCCTTCGAGTGTTGGAAAACTCTTGGCATAACGTGATTTTACTCATCGCTAGAGGCCCGCAGTAACGGTAGGTCGCAGGATTATAGAGAAGAGCGAAGAAAAAATCACCTCTTTTTGAACAAAATCACGATTTTTTTAATTCTCTTTCTTATTCGAGATAATCAAAGCTAACTTAAGTGTTCTCTTGCCAAATACTCATGGCTCTGCATTTCAATTAAACGCGACTGACAACGTTTAAACTCAAACTCTAGTTGACCATGGGTGTATAGCTTTTCTAACTCCACTTCCGCTGAAATAATCAGTTTCACATTGCGCTCATAGAACTCATCAACTAACGCAATAAAGCGTCTAGCAGCGTCATCGGAAGTCGCGCCCATTTGCAACACATCAGCCAATAGAACCGTGTGATAAACCCGAGACAACTCAATATAATCGTTCTGGCTACGAGCCGACTGACAAAGCTGAGCAAAAGTACCATGCAGCACACCATCACTCGCTTCGACCACATCTAATTGACGGTGATTAACCTCTATCTGCTTAAGCTTCTCTTTATCTTCACCAACAAGCTGCGCGTAATATGTTTCGAGGTTAATGTTCGCTTGGCTATCCAGTGGGTAATGGTAGATCTCAGCCTGCTCTAAGGTTCTCAGACGATAATCAATTCCGCTATCAACATTAAGAATATGACAGTTATCTTGAATGAGCTTAATAGCGGGTAAGAAACGCGCTCGCTGTAACCCGTTGCGATACAGATCCGCAGGTGGAATATTAGAGGTCGCAACCAAGATAACGTTTCGAGCGAATAACTCTTGGAACAAAGTTCCTAAGATCATGGCATCGGTAATGTCTGAAACAAAGAATTCATCAAAACAGATAATATCCGCTTCTTCTTTCAACTTATCTGCGACTAAAGGCAACGGGTCGCTAACATTACCTAGCGCCCTTAGCTCATCATGGACTCGATACATAAAACGGTGAAAGTGAACGCGCATTTTTTTTGTGGTCGGCAAGGCATCGTAGAACGTATCCATTAAATAGGTTTTACCGCGCCCGACGCCGCCCCAAAAATAGAGGCCTTTTGGTGGCAGTGGCAGTTCTGGCTTTTTGCCCATTAACTTTTGGAATCGAGTCAGTTGAGGAATAGGGGCATTCATGTAATCTTGGAATTGATGAAAGAGTTCATCTAAAGATTTAACGGCTTGCTCTTGTGCTGGATCTCTTTGAAATCCATGTTCTTTTATATCTTGTTCGTATTTTTTAATGGGATTCATGACGACATTTCCACAATGAAAGCGATATCAGACAGCAAATAAAAATGAGCCCAAACAGTATGAGACATGTCGCTATGCGGTGAATAATGCAGCATCAAACTGCTAACTAGCGCACACGCATTTCTCTTTATACTGCGGCTTTCTCATAGTACCATGGAGCTGTATCACGTGTAACTAAGCAGTAACAAACATGTTAAAAAACAATAATAAGGAGCTGTTATGCCTTGGATGTATGCCGTTGCCGGTTTACTAGTCGGAGTTATTTTAGGGGTCGCTATTTCTCGTCTCATGACACCTGAATACAAAAAACAAAAGAACGTACAGAAAGAATTAGATAGCGCAAAGTTTGCCCTGGAACAGCAGCGACAAGAGCTAGCTGACCACTTTGCGAAATCAGCAGAAATGTTGGACACCTTAGGTAAGGACTATACAAAGCTTTACCAACACATGGAAAAAACAAGCTCAGAGCTACTCCCTAACCTGCCAGAGCAAGACAACCCATTTGTGAAAACAGCCGCTGCTCATTCGGATAAGCCACAAGATAAGTCTTCAGTTAAAGAGTCAACGCTTGAAGAACAACCGAAAGATTACGCTAATGGCGCAACGGGTTTATTTACCGAGCAGAAGAAAGAAATCATGGATGCTCCAGATGTCGTTACAGCAAAAGCATCGTAAACATTTAACACTTCTGTGAACTTTACAAAGGTTTTTGAGTCATAACTTTCACTCAGGTCATTTGAAACTTCTCATACTTATTAAACGTATAAGAGGGTTAAGACCTTAACTAGAGAGGAGTTTATGATGAAAAAACCTTTGCTTGCTTTATCAGTACTGACTTTAAGCTTAAGTTCAATCATCACCCCCATTCAAGCTACAGCCGCACTTCCATTAAGTGTGGGTAATGAACAATTACCAAGCCTTGCTCCTATGCTTGAACAAGTAACCCCCGCTGTGGTTAGTATTGCCGTAGAAGGCAAACAGGTACAACGTCAGCAAATCCCTGAACAATTTCAATTCTTTTTTGGTCCAGAACAAACACGAGAGCGTCCATTTCGCGGGCTAGGCTCTGGTGTCATCATTGATGCCAAGAAAGGCCATATTGTCACCAATTACCATGTCATCAATGGTGCCGACAATATCAAAGTAAAACTGCATGATGGTCGAGAATACGATGCAGAACTCATCGGCGGCGACCAGATGTCTGATATCGCGCTATTAAAACTCGAAACAGCCAAAAACCTTACCCAGATAAAAGTCGCAGATTCCGACAAATTGAGAGTCGGCGATTTCAGTGTGGCTATCGGCAACCCATTTGGGCTTGGTCAAACCGTAACATCCGGTATCGTTTCAGCGTTAGGACGTAGCGGTCTCAATCTAGAGAACTTCGAAAACTTCATTCAAACCGATGCCGCGATTAACAGTGGTAACTCTGGAGGTGCGTTAGTGAATCTTAACGGTGAACTGATTGGTATCAACACGGCCATCCTAGGACCTAACGGAGGCAATGTCGGTATCGGCTTTGCCATTCCATCCAATATGATGACAAACCTGACTGAACAGATTCTCGATTTCGGTGAAGTAAAACGTGGCATGCTTGGTGTCCAAGGTGGAGAGGTCACCTCGGAATTGGCTGAAGCGCTTGGTTATGAGTCCAGCAAAGGTGCTTTTGTTAGCCAAATTGTACCCGACAGTGCTGCAGACAAAGCCGGATTGAAAGCGGGCGATGTCATTATCTCCATTAACGGTAAGCGTATTGATACTTTTAGTGAGTTAAGAGCCAAAGTAGCCACCTTAGGTGCAGGTAAACAGATCGAGTTAGGCGTGGTTCGTGACGGTAAGAATAAGACCTTTGACGTCACGCTTGGTGAATCCACAAATAGTAAGACACAAGCTGAAAAGCTCCATGAAGGACTTGCCGGTGCAGAGCTCACCAACACAACCGACAGCGATTCAGCGACAGGCGTCAAGGTATCAAGTGTCGCTCAAGGTTCGCCAGCAGAAGCTTATCAGCTTCTTAAAGATGACATCATCATCGGGGTAAACCGCCAACCAGTTAAGAACCTTGCTGAATTTAGAAAGATTCTTGAAAAACAACCTGGCGTATTGGCACTTAATATCCAGCGAGACGATAGGACTATCTATCTAGTTATTCGATAGCCATACGTCAGCGTAATTACAGGGAGACTGAGTAAGTTTGCTTTAAACTTACTCAGTCTCCCTTTTCTTTAGATCAATCAAAATGCTATGCTTCACTGATAATCAAGTCAGTCATCCATTGACGGATGCTTCATACCTTACTTGTTGAAGAGGGAAACATGCTGTCCTTTCTATTTCGTTCTATTTCCCTTGGACTCGTTTCAGCGGCGCTTATTCTTCTCGCATTCCCGAGTTTAAGGCCGGCGATTGTTGCAGACGTCACGAACCCTCAAGTCGATAATATTGGCTCTCTTCAGGTCTCATTTAACCAAGCGGTGCGACGAGCTGCACCCGCTGTGGTCAATATTTATAGTCGTAAATACGCAGAAAGCGATCGCAACAAGCTACTAACTCAAGGATTAGGTTCAGGGGTGATTGTTAGTGAAAAAGGCTACATCATTACCAACTTCCATGTTGTTGCTCAAGCTGACCAAATAGTCGTGGCACTTCAAGACGGACGAGTAGCTGCCGCACAACTTGTCGGCTCAGACAAACGCACCGATATTGCGATACTCCGAGTCAGCGGTGACAACTTACCTGTTATTCCACTGAACCCGAATTACAAAGCAAATGTCGGCGACGTGGTGCTGGCTATCGGTAACCCATACAACCTAGGGCAAACGACAACCTTTGGCATTATCTCTGCAACAGGTCGTTCTTCGATCAGTGCAGATGGTCACCAAGCCTTTATCCAGACTGATGCCGCAATCAATGAAGGTAACTCAGGTGGTGCACTGGTTAACTCACAAGGTGAGCTCGTCGGAATCAACACGGCTTCTTTCCAACAAGCTACCGACATGGAAACCTACGGGATCTCATTTGCAATCCCCTACTCACTTGCTAATAAAATCATGGAGAAGATCATCGCCGATGGTCGTGTCATTCGTGGTTATATTGGTATCGACGGACAAGACATCAATTCGGTGACATCACGCTTGCTCGGTACTAAGAACATCGGTGGCATTGTTGTTTTAGGCATTGACCCGGATGGCCCTGCAGCCGATGCCGGCTTTGAAGCACAAGATATCATTATCAGCATCAACAACACCCAAATTAGCGGACGACAGAGCGTAATGGACATAGTTACTGACCTTCGCCCGGGTACTATCATTGATGTTGGTGTATTGCGAAAAGGTGAAAACAAGACACTCAAGGTCACCATTACCGAAGACACACGCCTGTAGTCTTTATTTAGTTTGATTGCTAATAGCGAGCAACTCAAACCGCCAATTACAGAGACAAAAAGTATAGATACAAAAAACCCAGCTCTTAAGCTGGGTTTTCTTTTATCAATCAAAGCTAATGATAAACTCAATCAAAACTAAGCGTCACTAGGTTCATCGATATCGATACGAGTCACACGCTGCAAACCTCTTGGGAGCAGACCACCACGACGACCACGCTCACCACGGAAGTTTTCAAGATCCGCAGGTTTCAAGCCAAGTTTACGTTTGCCCGCGTAAATAGTCAGCGTTGCATTCTCTGGAATAGCCATCAGATGCGATACAAACTCTTCTCGCTCTTTTGCTTTCGCAGAAGGGATGTTGATGATCTTGTTGCCTTTACCTTTGCTCAGCTGAGGTAGGTCTTTAATAGGGAACAACAACATACGGCCTTGGTTAGTAATCGCCAGAATCTGGTTACTGTCCAGATCTGCAATAGGGCTTGGCAACATCACTTCAGAAGCTTGTGGCAAGTTAACTAACGCTTTACCGCTCTTGTTCTTTGACAGCAGATCGCTACCCTTACAAACAAAGCCATAACCTGCATCAGAACCGACTAACCATAATTGTTCATTCTCTCCCATCACCACTTGGCGAATCGAAGTACCAGGGCTGACGTTCAGGCGGCCTGTAATTGGCTCACCTTGGCTACGTGCCGACGGTAATGAATGAGATTCAAGGGAGTAGCTTCGGCCATCACTGCCAAGGAACACCGCTTGTTGGTTACTCTTACCCTTAGCACTCGCTAAGAACTTATCACCAGATTTGTAGTTCAAGCCTTCAGCATCAACTTCATGCCCTTTAGCATGACGAATCCAACCTTTCTCAGACAACACAACCGTGATTGGTTCGCTTGGTACTAAGTCACGTTCTGTTAGCGCTTTCGCTTCAGCACGCTCAATCAGAGGTGAACGACGATCATCGCCGTATTTATCTGCATCTGCTTGGATTTCTTTCTTGATCAACGTATTCAAGCGACGCTCTGAACCGAGTAGCTTTTCAAGCTTTTCGCGTTCAGCTTCAAGCTCTTCTTGTTCCGCTCGGATTTTAAACTCTTCTAACTTAGCTAAGTTACGAAGTTTGATATCAAGAATCGCATTGGCTTGAATTTCAGAAATGTTGAAACGGCTCATCAATACAGGACATGGTTCGTCTTCTGTACGAATGATTTCAATCACTTCATCGATATTAAGATAGGCAGCAAGCAAACCTTCTAAAATGTGCAAACGTGCTAGTACTTTATCTAAACGGTACTGCAAACGACGGCGAACGGTCGTGCGACGGAACTCAATCCACTCTTTCAGAATTTGAACTAGGCCTTTAACTTGAGGACGATTGTCTAAACCAATCATGTTCAAGTTAACGCGGAAGTTTTTCTCTAGATCCGTCGAAGCGAATAGGTGACTCATCAATTGGTCACAGTCGATACGGTTTGAACGAGGAACGACAACGATGCGAGTTGGGTTCTCGTGATCCGATTCATCACGCAAGTCGTCAACCATTGGCAGCTTCTTAGCGCGCATCTGGTTAGCAATTTGCTCAAGTAATTTCGCACCTGACACTTGATGAGGTAAAGCCGTGATAACAATATCAGAGCCTTCCTTGTGCCAAACCGCGCGCATCTTGATACTGCCACGTCCTGTACGGTAGATCTTTTCGATGTCCGACTTCGGCGAAATAATCTCAGCCTCTGTCGGGTAATCAGGGCCTTGAATGAAACCCATCACATCTGGAAGTTCAGCTTTCGGCGTATCAATCAAGTGAATCGCTGCGTTCGCCACTTCACGGACATTGTGAGGCGGGATGTCAGTCGCCATACCTACCGCGATACCAGTAATACCGTTAAGTAAGATGTGAGGCAGACGTGCAGGCAACATTTGAGGCTCTTTCATGGTGCCATCAAAGTTTGGTTGCCAATCAACGGTGCCTTGACCTAGTTCACCTAGCAGAACCTCAGCAAACTTAGACAATTTCGCTTCGGTATAACGCATTGCAGCGAACGATTTCGGGTCGTCCGGAGCACCCCAGTTACCTTGACCATCTACCAATGGGTAGCGGTAGGAGAAAGGCTGCGCCATCAATACCATCGCTTCGTAACAAGCAGAGTCACCGTGTGGGTGATACTTACCTAATACGTCACCAACGGTACGTGCTGATTTTTTGTATTTCGATGCAGCTGATAAGCCCAGCTCAGACATCGCGTAGATAATACGACGCTGTACTGGCTTCAAGCCATCACCGATATACGGTAATGCACGATCCATGATCACGTACATTGAGTAATTTAAGTAGGCATCTTCGGTGAACTTGCGCATTGGCAGCTGTTCAACGCCATCATATGTAATTTCGTTAGACATCCATTATACCTCGGCCATATCACCGTTAGTCTGTAGCCATGTACGGCGATCATCTGCACGTTTTTTACCAAGCAGCATGTCCATCATCTCGTTGGTCGCTTCGTTGTCATCAATCGTTAATTGAACAAGGCGACGGGTGTTTGGATCCATGGTGGTTTCACGCAACTGAAGTGGGTTCATTTCACCCAGACCTTTGAATCGTTGCACGTTGATCTTGGCTTTCTTCTGCGATAGTCGCTCAAGCACACCGTCTTTCTCTGCGTCATCGAGTGCGTAGAACACTTCTTTACCGCAATCGATACGATACAGAGGGGGCATTGCCACATAGATATGACCCGCTTCAACCAATGCATGGAAATGGCGAGTAAATAGTGCACATAGCAGTGTCGCGATATGAAGACCATCCGAGTCCGCATCGGCAAGGATACAGATCTTACCGTAACGCAGGCCTGACAAGTCATCGTTATCGGGATCGATACCCAGAGCAACCGAAATATCATGTACTTCCTGTGAAGCCAATACTTGGTCCGCTGACACTTCCCATGTATTTAGGATCTTACCTCGAAGTGGCATCACCGCTTGGAACTCACGATCACGAGCTTGTTTAGCAGAACCACCCGCCGAGTCCCCTTCCACGAAGAAGATTTCGGTACGGCTTAAGTCTTGAACCGAACAGTCCGTTAGCTTACCCGGCAGTGCTGGGCCTGACGCGATTTTCTTACGCACAACCTTTTTGCTTGCGCGCATACGGCGGTGAGCATTCGCAATACAAGCTTCTGCTAACTGTTCTGCCAATTGTGGCTTTTCGTTCAACCACAAGCTAAACGCATCTTTTACCACACCAGAAACAAACGCAGCGGTTTGACGAGAAGACAAGCGCTCTTTTGTTTGACCAGCAAACTGCGGATCTTGCATCTTCACCGAGAGTACGTACGAACAGCGATCGAAAATATCGTCGCCCGTTAGCTTAACCCCACGTGGTAGCAAGTTGCGGAATTCACAGAACTCACGCATTGCATCAAGCAGACCTTGGCGAAGACCGTTTACGTGTGTACCACCTTGTTTAGTCGGTACTAAGTTCACGTAACTTTCGGTGATCATATCACCGCCTTCTGGCTGCCAAATGATCGCCCAGTTTGCCATTTCTGTTTCAGCTACGAATTCGCCAACATACGGTTCTTCAGGAAGTAAGGTGTAACCTTTCACGCCTTCGGCAAGGTAGTCTTTTAGGCCATCTTCATAGAACCATTTATGTTCTTCACCGCCAACCTTGTCGACAAAGGTAATTTCTAAACCTGGGCAAAGAACTGCTTTTGCACGTAGGTTGTTAATTAGACGAAGTGTCGAAAATTTAGAGCTATCGAAATATTTTGGATCTGGCCAAAAATGTACCGTCGTACCTGTATTGCGATGACCACAAGTACCTGTCACAGTAAGATCCGTTACGGCATGACCACCTTCAAGGGCAATTTCATGTACCTGACCGTCACGGCGAACCGTCACTTCAACACGTTTTGACAACGCGTTTACCACCGAGATACCTACCCCGTGCAAACCACCTGAAAACTTGTAGTTATTGTTCGAGAACTTACCGCCAGAGTGGAGCTTAGTTAAAATCAGCTCAACACCTGAGATCCCTTTTTCAGGGTGGATATCAACAGGCATACCACGGCCATCATCCGTCACTTCTAACGATTGGTCAGCATGCAACACGACTTTAATCTTCTTAGCGTGTCCCGCTAGTGCTTCATCAACCGAGTTATCAATGACTTCTTGGGCAAGGTGGTTTGGTCTTTCTGTCTCGGTATACATTCCCGGGCGATGTCGCACGGGGTCGAGACCTTCAAGTACCTCAAGGTCTTTTGCATTATATTGTTCAGTCATAATACGGAGTTTACTCAAAAAGTTTGCGTCAGTTCGCTGGCTCTAGTTTGACTAAAGCGAAATCATTACTATGAACCGTCATAGTAGAGCGAACGAGCGAAGTATTGGGGAATATAGTCTGGAAGCTGAGTAATGATGTCAAGCTAGTTCAAAAACTAAGGCATCAAACTATGATATTTCACCACTGATAGATGAAATAACAGTCAAACAAGAGAAAATTACTTGATTGGTGAAACAGATTAAAGATTTAGAAAGGTGATGATTTGCTGGGGATAGCGTTCAAAATTGACAAAGCTATGATCCCCCCCCTCTTCTACTGTCTGTACTGCACCTTGGTACTTCTCTACCGCTTGTCGGTAATCCAGAACTTCGTCTTCCGTTTGCTGAAGTAACCAGAAGTCACTCGGCTGAGCGATAGCCGGAACCTCTAACGCCTTCAGTTCATTGATATGTTTTGTTTCCAGAACATATCGCTCTTCTGTATATGGATTTACTTGTTCACCTAAATAGTCAGCAAGAAGCTCATACGGCTTAACGGCTGGGTTCACAACCACAGCTTTAAAGCCATAGTGAGTATTCAGCCATGTTGAAAGATAGCCACCCAAAGAACTACCTACCAACGCTATCTGATATTGCTCTTTATATTGCTCCACCAATTGCTGCAAATAAATGGCCGCTTGCTGAGGAAAACTCGGCAGTTGAGGTGTCATCACCTTGATATCAGGACGATGCTCCGCGCAATAGTCAGCCATCACCGTTGCTTTGTGAGAACGTGATGAACTGTTAAAACCGTGAATATAGAGAAGCAGTGGCGGCTTAGCGGCTTGCTGTTCAGAATCAAACATCAATAACCTGCCGCTTCAAAATCAGGTAAGAATTGTCCATGAGGTAAACGGCGAACTTGCGTGCTTACTGATCCATCTTGATGCAATTCAATCTCTCTCCAACCAGGCGACAAAGTATCAACCGCAAAGTCATCTGAATTAGGTTTGAATTGCACACAAGTCGACGGTGTTGCCATGACTTGTACACCATGATGATCTCGATTCATGTCTTGATGAACGTGACCACACAGTACGGCTTTCACATTGGTGTGCTGTTGAACCACTTCCCAAAATTGATCAGCATCTTTCAGATTATGTTGATCCAGCCATGCACTGCCAACCAATAGTGGATGGTGGTGCAGCAGAACCAAGGTATTACGTTCGGGAAATTCGGTTAGCTTTTGTTCTAGTAGATCAAGCTGTTGATCACTGAGACGTCCGTGAGGCACGCCAACCACTTGCGAGTCCAGCATCACCATCTGCCAATTATTACCTAGCAAGACATGCTCAACGCACTGTATTTGTGGTGATGGTAAAACACTGCCCATATTCGGTTTGAAGTCATGATTCCCTGGCAACCAGTAACACGGTTTATCCAAAGGTTGAATTCCTGACTCAAATTTTTGGTACGACTCAGCACTGTGATCTTGAGAAATATCACCGGTTGCTAAAATCGCTTGATAGTCAAAGCCCTGACTAACAATGGCATCGACTACAGCACGAAAGCTATCTTGAGTGTTGATGCTTAATAAGCTGCCATTGCTCGGCGCAAATAAATGCGTGTCCGTTAGCTGTACAAGCTTAATACTGCTCTCATCAAATTTTGAAGTGTGTGATAATTCCAAAATAACAAATCCAGATACGTTACTGTTTAGACTTTAAAAGTGTTTTTAAATAGGCTCAATTAAAAAGAAACTGGAGTTCGGCTGATACCCGTTTTTAAACAAAACGTTAACCATTCCCCAAGAAATTTGTTCAATTGAAATTTCTCATCCTTTTGCAGAAGTTTTGTGTTGGGATAGTCATATTTTGCTTTGACTCGCGAAAAATCCCCGCTAGCGCACACTTCTGCAACTCGAGCGTCGTGATATAGCCTGACAGACATTTTTGGCAAAGGAAACACTGGCATCGCGTCACTCTGACATATATCTATTAATGTGGTGTATTTTGTGACCTCATTCACTGTCAATTGATACACCATATTAACGGCTTGGTAACAGCGAACGTCACCAACCTCATGCTCAACCGGTAACAGAGCATTAAGTTTGGCATAGTTAGTCTCGTAAACTCGCATCAATTCAGCCAGATCGACATGATACGGTTTTTTGACTGCTATATTTGGCATGACGTTAATCTATCCACTCTGACTGTAATTCTTGGTAGTTCAATTGTAGCCACTGCAGCGCGATTATCGTGGCGCCATTTTCAAACACACCGTCTTTTACTAATTGATAAGCGGCTTCGCGACTCATCACTTGTACTCGAATATCTTCACCTTCGTAATCCAATCCGTGAACCCCTTTTGCTGTCGTGGCGTCAACACAACCAACAAAGACGTCGAGCTTTTCTGAGCAACCTCCGGATGAAGGATAATACGAAGTAATAGGCAATACAGATCCGACGTCGACCCCCGCTTCTTCCATCGCCTCACGACAAGCAACATCTTGTGGTGATTCGTCGGTATCAATAATCCCTGCAACAATTTCGTATTGCCACGGGTTCTCATGCTCTAGAGCACCGACACGGATCTGTTCGACGATCACGACTTCGTCACGTACAGGATCATAAGGTAGCAAAGCGGCAGCATGTCCACGCTCAAACATCTCACGCTCGATTGGTTGGCTCCAGCCGCCCTCAAACAGTCTATGTTTAAATGTGTACTTAACCATTTTGAAAAAACCACGAAACAGCGTCTCTTTTGAGACTATTTCCACATCTTGCGGAGTAAACTCATGTCGTTGATTGTCATACTGTTGCATTTGATACCTCACTAAGTGATCTTATAGTTTACTCATTGTCCGAGTTAACTACCAAGGATAAGGTTCAACTTTTAGTATAAAACTTATAATTAAAGTTAAGTTTTAAAAAATAAATATTGCACAAGTGGACAGTTAACTGTAAAAAAGTGCAAAGTTTCGAGTAAATTACCACCAAACTGGGTTAAACTCTTTTAAAGAAAATTCCATTAAAGGCAGGAATAGGAAAATGAAAAAACTGCTTCCACTATTTATCAGTGCAGCAATTGGCAGCCTGAGTTCGTCAGCTTTCGCTGATACGCTAGCTGAGGTTTACGACCAAGCAAAACAGAACGATCCTCAACTTCTTCGTTCAGCAGCGCAGCGCGATGCCGCTTTTGAAGCAGTAACGTCAAACCGTAGTGATTTGCTACCACAAATTGACTTGAGAGCTAACTACGACATCAACCGTGGTGAGCGAAGTGATGTAAATAATGACAGCAATCAATGGGGAGCTGGAATTTACTTTTCTCAGGAGCTGTACAAGCGCTCCTCTTGGATCACGCTAGATACAGCAGAGAAAAAAGCTCGCCAAGCTGATTCTTCATACGCAGCAGAGCAACAAGCTCTGATCCTTCGTGTTGCTACCGCTTACTTCGAAGTACTTCGTGCTCAAGATAGCCTAGAGTTTGTTCGTGCAGAAAAAGCCGCAGTTGCTCGTCAACTGGAACAAACTAAGCAGCGCTTTGAAGTTGGCCTTTCTGCCATCACCGATGTGCATGATGCGCAAGCTCAGTACGATGGTGTTTTGGCTGATGAAGTTTTAGCAGAGAACACTCTGATTAATAACTACGAAGGTCTACGTGAAATCACAGGTCAAGAGCACTCTAACCTAAACATCTTAGATACAGACCGCTTCTCAGCAAGCAAGTCTTCTGAATCTGCTGTTGCACTGGTTGAGCAAGCTCAAGAGAAAAACCTGAAGCTATTGGCATCACGTATTGATCAAGACATCGCTAAAGATAACATCACGCTAGCAAGCTCAGGTCATCTACCTAGCCTAACGTTGGACGGTAGCTACTCTCTTGCCGATCAATCAAGCAGCCCTAGTGATTACGACCAAGATAACCTAAACGTCGGCTTAAATTTAGTTGTGCCTCTATACACAGGTGGTAGTACAACTTCTTTGACTAAACAGGCTGAATACAACTACGTTGCAGCAAGTGAAGATCTTGAAGCGACTTACCGTAGCGTTGTGAAAGACGTTCGTGCATTCAACAACAACATCAGTGCTTCAATTGGTGCGCTACGCGCTTACGAACAGTCTGTTGTTTCTGCTCAGTCGGCTCTAGAAGCTACAGAAGCAGGTTTTGATGTAGGTACTCGTACTATCGTTGACGTACTAGATTCAACTCGTCGTCTATACGATGCCAACAAGAACCTTTCAGATGCTCGTTACAACTACATCCTAAGTGTACTTCAGCTTCGTCAAGCTGTTGGTACGCTAAGCGAACAAGACATTGTTGATGTAAACGCAGGTCTAAAAGTCGCAAGTAAGTAATGCTTAAATCCTAGTTAAATACTCTCACCAGAGTATTTAATAAAGTGACTAGATTACCGTTACAAAAATGCCGCTCAATGAGCGGCATTTTTATTATCTATTGAAAGCTAATTCTCAGCCTAACCCAAAGGTTAAGCCTTGAGACAAGAAAGTTAGAAGACTAAGAGTTAGCCTCGACCACCTTTAATCGCTTTAATGATTTCAGTCGTAGAGCAACCATCTTCAAAGTTAAGTACTTTAACTTCACCGCCAGCCGCAATCACTTCCGCGCCACCAGCAATCTCTTCAGGTTTGTAATCACCACCTTTCACAAGAATGCTTGGAAGAACTTCAGAGATCAAACGTTGCGGTGTATCTTCAGAAAACGGAACAACCCAATCAACCGCACCTAAACCAGCCAGTACCGCCATACGACGATCAGTTGGGTTCACAGGACGACCTGGACCTTTTAAGCGTTTCACTGATTCATCCGTATTCACAGCAACGATCAAACGATCACCTAACTCAGCAGCATGGTTCATGTAAGAGACATGTCCCGCATGCAGGATATCAAAGCAGCCATTAGTCATAACGACTTTCTCACCTTTCGCACGAGCACGTTTCACAGCTTCAACTAGGGCAGCTTCAGAGATCACACCGTAGTCAGTATCTTGGCTACCATGAATCGCTTCCGCTAACTCAATCGTAGACAACGTCGATGTACCTAGCTTGCCGACTACCACGCCAGCTGCAGCGTTTGCTAATGCACACGCTTCATCAAGTGGCTTACCTGCAGCAACTGAAGCTGCTAATACTGAAATAACCGTATCACCAGCACCAGTAACGTCATACACTTCTTTTGCTTGAGTCGGTAAGTGGAATGGTTCTACGCCTTTGCGGAGCAATGTCATGCCATGCTCACTGCGAGTCACTAACAAGGCTTCAAAATCAAACTCTTCGATTAACGCGAGCCCTTTTTCGATCATTTCATCTTCAGACTTAACCTTACCGGCAACCAGCTCAAACTCCGCCATGTTTGGCGTAAGTAATGTCGCACCACGGTAGCGTTCAAAATCTGCACCTTTAGGATCGATAAACACCGGAACGTTCGCTGCGCGCGCTTTTTGAATAAAGCTCTGCACATGCTCCAAAGCACCTTTCGCATAATCAGATAAGATTACCGAGCGTACATTAGGCAGTGCTTGCTCCATGCGAGATAAAACAAGCTCAGGATCCGTGTTCTCAAATTTGTCTTCAAAATCAAGACGGATCAATTGCTGTCCACGGCTCATGACACGCAATTTTGTGATGGTCGGGTAATCGTCCAACTCAACAAAATCACACTTAACCTTTAATGCACCCAAGGTATTTTTCAACACCTCAGCTGGCTCATCTTTTCCAGTTAAACCAACGATATGAGCATGACCACCAAGAGAGGCAATATTCATTGCTACGTTGGCAGCACCACCAGGGCGCTCTTCGTTATTTTCTACTTTAACAACGGGCACAGGTGCTTCTGGTGAAATACGGCCAGTAGGGCCATACCAGTAACGGTCAAGCATTACATCACCGACAACAAGAACGCCTGATTGGCTGTAGTCAGGTAGAATTGGTTTCATTGTGGATCTCCAAAAATCGAATCTGGCTAGAGTCTAGCACACTGATTACAGTGGCTAAACCATAGAAAAATGAGTGAAAGCCTAACTCGATAGATACTCTAGTAGCTAATAAGCAGCTAAGAAGTCGATAAGCGATCACTAAATGATAATGACGTAACCGTTAAGAAATAGTTCCGTTACGCTTCCATCCATTGCTTCCATGCCTGAACAACATGTTCCCTTTCCATTTTAAATTTATCAATCGCCACGTCCGCATCAAGGTTGAGTAGGTTTCGGTGATGGATTTCATCTCTTAATGTTGTATAGGCATTAGTTAATGCCATGCCTTGCTGTTCGTCCATGATCCCTTGTGACAACAGACTTTCAAAGATTCGTACATTGTCACACCAACGAGTCAACTTAGGTTTTTCATTACTGTATCGAAGTACTAAATATTGCGCCAAGAACTCAATATCAGTAATACCGCCCGCATCTTGTTTTAGCATGAATCGATCGGCTTTTTTTCCTCCGAGGTGCCCGCGCATTTTTTCACGCATATCGACAACGGATTTTTTAAGTACAGCTTCATCTCGAGTCAAACACAAAATCTCATGGCGAGTCTTGTTAAATGCCGAAGCCAATAAGTCATCACCATAAATCATACGAGCGCGAGTCAAAGCTTGGTGCTCCCAAGTCCACGCGTCATTATGCTGATACTCATCAAAGGCATCGGTTGGACTCACTAATAGACCAGAGACACCTGAAGGGCGCAAGCGAGTGTCGACCTCGTACAAAATACCAGAAGCAGTTCTGGTCGAGAAAATATGAATAATGCGCTGTGCCAACCTCAGATAAAACTGGCGTCCGTCGATCTCTTTCTTACCATCAGTATAGATGTGTACTGGGCAATCGTGCATGAACACAATATCAAGATCGGAGTTGTAACCCAGCTCCCAGCCACCAACTTTGCCATAACCAACCACCGCAAAACCGCGCCCTTCTCGATCTTTCACATGAGTGGGCTCACCGAACTTAGCCGACACTTGCAGCCATGCTTGATTAATACCCGCCTCAACAATCGCTTCCGCTAAATAGGTAAGGTGATCACTGACCTTCATTACAGGCAAAGCGCCCGCAATATCCGCGGCAGCAATTCTCAGAATACAAGTCTGCTTAAACTGACGCAGACCTTCCATCTGCTGCTCCATATCATCTTCAGGAATACGAGCAAGATAATCACGTAACTCTGTTTTGTAGGACTCTAATGGTACTGGATTATAGAGTTGTTGAGGGTCGATAAGTTCATCTAAAAGAATAGGATAACGACCAAGCTGCTCCGAAATCATCGGGCTCGCTGTACATAAGCGAACGAGTTGAGTGAGGGCAGCGGGGTGCTCATCCAATAGCTCAAGATACGTGGTGCGCGTAACAATTTTTTGCAGCAGGTGCAGCACTCGAGACAAACCAAATTCAGCATCCTTGGCGGTATAGAGCGCTTGAAACACTTTGGGCATTAATCGATTGAGTACTTCACGTCCACGAGGGCCAAGGGTTTTCTTAGCCAAATCAGCTTTGAATTGGATAATGGTTTTCGCCGCTTGCTGCGGGTTAGCAATCGCGATGTCATGCTCTAGAACCTGCTCAATCACATCTTGCTTATGAGCCATATCCCACAACTCACTAAAGTGACTCGCGATTGGGTTAGCATCATCTTCATCAACCCCAATTAGGTCTTCGAATACTGTGTGAACATTCGCCATATGAGCACGGGTCGCATCAATCAAACCGTCCCAATCTGCAAACTGCATGGCGACAGCAAGTTGCAACTGTTCGAAATCGCCATCAGGTAATGTTTGAGTTTGCTTGTCGGCCATCGCTTGTAATAGGTTCTCAAGGCGGCGTAAAAACAGGTATGCCTCACGTAAGTGACCGACCTCTTCTGCTTCTAATAAATGAAGAGATTCAATCGCACTTAACGTCTCCAACAAACCTCGACCACGAAGGCTCGGTTCACGTCCACCACGAATCAGTTGAAAGACTTGAGCAATAAACTCGACTTCACGAATACCACCAGAGCCAAGCTTAATGTTGTTTGATAAGCCGCGACGTCGCACTTCGCTACTGATCATCGACTTCATTCGACGCAAAGATTGAATGGCACTGAAATCAATATAACGACGAAAAACAAACGGACGCAGCATCTGGCGGAGCTCTTGGTATTCAGGGTACATTTCGCTGCCCATCACACGCGCCTTAACCATTGCGTAGCGTTCCCAGTCACGGCCTTGTTCTTGGTAATAGTCTTCAAGAGCAGCATAGCTCATGACCAAAGGGCCGCTCTCCCCGAATGGACGCAAGCGCATGTCGACTCGATAACAGAATCCGTCAAAGGTTTGCTGATCAAGCGCCTTGATAATACGTTGCCCCAAACGCGTGAAGAACTGCGCGTTGGCGATACTTCTTCTTGCTCCTTGGGTTTCACCATTCTCAGGGTAAGTAAAAATTAGATCGATATCGGAAGAGAAATTCAGCTCACCGCCACCTAACTTGCCCATACCTATGATCAACATAGGCTGCGCTTCACCTTGCTCGTTACAAGGTGTGCCCCACTCTTTACAACAAATATCGTACTGCCATTGATAGGTCTCGAAGATCATCGCCTCTGCTAGCATCGACAAATGATTTAAGCTCTGTTCTAGATCCCATGAGCCCATAAAGTCACGCCAAGCAATGTAGGTCATCTCACGATTACGGAATTGACGCAGTACACGTTGACCGCTCATTTCATCAACACAACCTGAAAGTAACTCGGCCAAACGCTTACGATACCCTTCCGCACGCTCTTGGCATCTCAGCACCTCTGGCAAGGTGCTGGATAAAATCGAGTCACGCTGTAAACAATCACCCACAAAACAGCTCAAGCCTAATACACGCTTGAGATCGGCAATCAGCGACTCAGGCCAAATGTTAATGGCGTCACTTTGATGCTCTAATAATTGCTCAAAAGCAGACTGGGAATGAGTGACGAGTAGAGAAGGCAATGGCATGTTTCTTCCTTGTGTAAGCTGCGCACCGAACAATTGGTTTGTCGGTTCGGTTCTTCAATAACGAGTTCTAAAAACTAATGATTAGTTATACCAAAGTTCTGCCAATAAAAAACGCCCACATTAGCAATGTGGGCGTTTTATCAGTGAACTTATCAAGCAAAGCCTTTATCTCTAATAACAAGTCTCCGTGGCCAAACCTCTAGGAATAGACCTTTAGATTTTACAAACTAGAGCTCAGAGCGAAAGCTGGGGATTAAACCTTAAACTGCTTAATCTTACCGTCTAGCTCTTGTGCGTTGCTTTCCATGATCTCAGAAGTCTCGAGAAGCTCACCCACCACCACTACGGAGGCTTCAACAAGCTCACGAACATTGGTCAGGTTGACACTCATCTCTTCCGCGACACTAGTTTGTTGGCCCGCAGCAGTCGCGATCTGGAAGTTCATATCATTAATCTGGTTTACCTGACTTACGATGCCATCAAGCTCAGAACCAGCGTTAGTCACTAGGTCTACGCCTTCAGCGGCTTCAACAACACTCTTTTCCATCAGCTCTACTGCCGAGTTAGCACTGCTTTGTAGATGGCTAATCATATCTTGAATTTCTACTGTCGCTTGCTGAGTACGTTGCGCAAGGTTACGAACCTCATCGGCAACAACCGCAAAACCACGTCCCGCTTCACCTGCACGCGCGGCTTCAATCGCTGCGTTCAAAGCCAATAGATTGGTTTGCTCTGAAATGCCTTGGATAGTACCAACCACACTGCCAATCGAGTCTACGCGCTCTTCTACTTGGTTTACCGCTGCTGCAGAGGCTGCGATGTCAGAAGAAAGCTCACTCATCTTAGAAACAGAACCTTGAACGAACTTCTGACCTGTTAGTGCTTGACCTGATGCTTGCTCAGTAAGAGAAGAAGCACTTTGCGCGTGCTCAGCCACGGTTTGCACAGTAGACGTCATCTCGCTCATTGCTGTCGCTAGTTGGTCGATTTCGTTAAATTCTTCCTGAGCTGAATCTTTGGTTTCGGACATGCTGATGGTCATCACTTCCGTCAGGGCAAACAACTCATCAGAAGAGGCCACCTGAGTTTTGATCATGTCATTCAACTGGACTCGAGTTTTTTCGAGTTCTCGTGCCACATCACCGTATTCATCTTTACAGTCCATTTCAATCGGCACTGATAGGTTCTTATCGGCCATCGTTTTAATGGCGTCATTGAGGTATTGAGTTTGGCGAAGCATAACGCGCGCTGCCGCCAATAGAAGAACCACAAACACAATGATCATCAAGGCTGTTTGCCAAGCCACTTGAACTAGGTAAGTCTCGTAATGCTGCTGTGCAACTTGTGCATTGTTGGTGACTGCAAGTAATGAATCGTAAAACGCACTTGCGTCCCATAGCTGCTTCGAAATAATCAAGATAGTGCTGAAAACCATCAGCATGATCATTTTTGGAACGAGACGGATGTCCGAGATAATCCTTTCCCACGGCTTGAATGACAGTTTAGTCATTGTCAGTTCTCCATTAACTCTTATATATTGATGGCTTCTATATCCGCGAGATGGCTATATCAGTCAAAGTTCGCGATTTATTTTGAGCCTCGTATGAATGTTAAATAGTATCAAAGACACCACTAAGCCGATGAGCTTATTATCACTGATTCTCTCTTTCTTAGCGTTATTTGTGATCTCAGGCTTATTGTTTGCACCGATTGATAAAGAATCGAAACAAGTTCTTATCGGCCTGGACTTTATAATCTGTAGCGTTTTTCTTTTTCAGCTCACTATTGATCTATTCAGATCACAAAATAAGAAAGAATATCTAAAAGTACACTGGATCGATTTCTTGGCAAGCATCCCTATGGTCGAGCCACTTCGATTCGCTCGCATTTTTCAGATCTTGCGCGTGATTCTCGTTCTTCGGTCAGGAAAACGTGTTTTCAGAGAGCTGTTTCGCAATCGAAAAGAAACGACACTCGCCTCGATTATTCTGCTGCTGGTTATTCTCCTGACCATAGGTGCAGGAACAATACTGCTGCTAGAGCACAAGGATCCCAATGCCAACATTACCACTGGCCAAGATGCTTTATGGTGGGCTTTCGTAACGATTAGTACCGTGGGGTACGGCGATCATTATCCAGTGACGAGCTCAGGCAAGTTAGTCGCTTCTCTGGTGATCATTTGTGGTGTGGGTGTTTTTGGTATGATTTCAGGGTTGATTACTTCTTTGATCACCTCTCCAACTCGCCATGACAATCAACGAGCTGAAAACAAAGAGAAGCACCTTGAGAAGATCATTGAGCAACAACAGAAAATTCTCGAACGACTAGAAAAGCTGGAACAACAAACAAAAAAATAGGGCCGAAGCCCTATTTTCAATTTCATGTTGTTATGAAACTCAGTCTTGCCAATACGGCTCAACTTCTACACTTATTTGGCGTGTCTGTTCCATCGCATGCAGAATAGACACCTCTTGACGAGCTAACCAACGCTCTAGCTGAACCTTCTCATCGCCTTCTAACTTCTCAGTCAAAGGCTCTAATGTTTTAAGTGCCAGCAAATCGTCAATACCTTGCACCATATCGGCCCATGGCAAGCGGAAACTGTTTCGTTCATCGTCATCATACAAACTCGCGAAACCAACACCAGAATATAGGTTTCTCATCAAACGATATTGCTGTTCAATATACGCTTGGCTAGTCATCACTCGCTCTGGCGGGAAAGCTTCCATCAAGTCGGCCCATGTGCGATCGAGTTGCTTAACCGAAAACCATTCGATACCACGTGCCATTTGTTCACGTGCTTTTTCGTCTAAGAATGGTTGCCAGCCACGAGACAAGATCCAGCGACTCAGATCTAGCAACAAACCAGTGTAACGAGCAGAGCTCAACAGGGTAAGCAGTTCTTCGCGATCGGGAAGTTGCTCTTGCATCTCTTTAAGTTCAGCGACCAAAAACTTACGCGCATCCAATTTACGCAGTACGTGGCCTTTATCTTCGAGCAAATCTTCGAAGTGGTCATAGCTTTTTAGCCAGTCGAGTTCTTGCTCAAGCCACTTAAGCTCTTGGCGTAAAATAGCACTCGCGCGTCTTGGGACAATGCCACCATAGATGGTGAAGGTTTGACGAATAAAACTCAGCGAGTGACTGATCTCATGTAACGCTTCAATGGATTGGCGCTCGGTGAAGATCTGCTCGTGATAATGCCAATGAGCGAGAGCATGCTCTAAAGATTGAATGAAACACGATTCAACAGTATCACTTTTAGCAGTATCAACTAAGGTCAAAGGAGTGACTTCATCTCCTTGATAACCTTGAGCAAGGCGGTAACCCTTAGCGGCTTTGCTTAGATTACCTAAACGCATGCCACCTTGTTCACAGAATTGACGAGACAGTGTAAACAGAGCATCTGTTTGACCGGACTTAAGTTCCAATTCGACTTCACAAATCGGTTCTTGCAGTTCGCCTGATTCAACAAAACCTTGATCGAATGCGACCTCGACTTGACTGCCATCAGGCATACCAATCAACCACTGCTCACGTGTGAAGTTGGTAGAAAATAGAGGAGTCAACTCAGCTTCCAGCGTTTCGATGTCTTTGCCCGCTGGCCAGATGTCCTCTGGATGTAGGGCTAGCTTAGGTTCATTGCTGTCATGTTCTGCATTGTATTCAGGCCTTTGATGCAGGCCTGCAACCACACGACCAGCCGTCTTTACGGTTTGTACAAATACGTCATCAAAGCGTCGAATGCGCAAGCCAGTATCGTGCTTACGTAACCAGTTATCGGGGGTGTCAAAGTAGATGTTACCTAGCTCACGACAACTGTGCTGAAGTACTTTAGTTTCAGCAATTTTATTGCGTAAAGTCTCTGAAAAATCAGGAGAAACAAAAAACTTCAGTTCTATCTCGGTTTCCATAGTTATACCTTTCTGTGAAGATAGGGACAGGATATTGCCAATTTGAAAACTCAGCAAGTCAGAAATATCGCCCTTATGATGATCTAAAACAGTTTTAATGAGACATTGATTAGGTTAACATGCGCGACTTTGTAGCCATCGCTTAACATTTCACCATGAATATGGTGTATGTTGTTTTAAGGTTATTATTTATTAGGTTGGATGACCATGCCAGTAAATACAATTATGGGGTTATTTGCAAAGTCCCCAATTAAACCTTTGCAGCGTCACGTAGTATGCGTGAACGAATGTTGTTCTCACCTAGTTAATTTCTTTGAAGTTTCTTCAAAAGGTGACTGGGAGAAAGCATCAGAAATTCGAGCTCAAATTTCTCACCTTGAGAAAGAAGCTGACGTACTAAAACGTGAAATTCGCCTTAAACTTCCTCGCGGTTTGTTTATGCCAGTTGATCGCACCGATATGTTGGAGCTATTAACTCAACAAGACAAACTAGCAAACCTAGCGAAAGACATTGCTGGCCGTGTATATGGTCGTCAACTTGTCATTCCTGCTCCTATGCAAGAAAACTTCATCGCTTACGTTAAACGTTGTCTAGATGCAGCGAACCAAGCACAAAACGTAATCAATGAACTAGACGAATTACTTGAAACGGGCTTTAAAGGCCGTGAAGTAACACTCGTTGCTGAAATGATTCATCAATTAGATGTAATTGAAGATGACACGGACGCGATGCAGATCGAACTACGCCAACAACTAATGGCGATTGAAGATGGTCTGAATCCAGTTGATATCATGTTCTTATACAAAATTCTTGAATGGGTTGGTGGTATTGCAGATCAAGCACAGCGTGTAGGCGCTCGTCTTGAAGTAATGCTTTCTCGATCTTAAATCATACGTTAACTATATAACGAAGAGCATTTTTTGAACAAACCACTTATGCGCTGAGTATTTCTCTCGCTGAGCGGTTTTTTGCGTCTAAATTTGTTCCGCTTGTTATCAAACAACTAGGTATTACGATGGATATCCTTGCTAACTACGGCACTGTCCTGATTATTGTTGCAGCAGCTTTCGGTTTCTTGATGGCTATTGGTATTGGTGCAAATGACGTTGCGAACGCAATGGGCACTTCAGTAGGCTCTAAAGCTCTAACCGTTAAACAAGCGATCATTATCGCAATGATCTTTGAATTCGCAGGTGCTTACCTTGCGGGCGGCGAAGTAACAGACACGATCCGTAAAGGTGTTATCGAAACATCTCTGTTTGCAGATCAACCTGACGTACTTGTGTACGGTATGATGTCTGCACTACTAGCTGCTGGTACATGGCTACTTCTAGCTTCATACATGGGCTGGCCAGTATCAACGACTCACTCAATCATCGGTGCAATCATCGGTTTTGCTTGTGTGTCTGTGGGTACTGAAGCTGTAGATTGGAACAGTGTCCAAGGCATTGTGGGAAGTTGGATTGTCACACCATTGATTTCCGGTATCTTCGCCTATCTCATATTTGTCAGTGCCCAACGACTGATATTCGATACAGAAAACCCGCTATTCAATGCGAAGCGTTTTGTACCGGTATACATGTTCATTACTACAATGGTCATTGCACTTGTAACGATCAAGAAAGGTCTTAAGCACGTAGGCCTTCATCTAACCGGTACTGAAGCATGGTTATGGGCTGCAGGTGTTTCTGCTGTCGTCATGATTGGCGGTTACTTATACATTCAGAAGAAGTTTGCTAACCGCGAAGAAGACCACGGTTTTACTGGCGTAGAAGGTATCTTCAGCGTACTAATGGTTATCACAGCTTGTGCAATGGCATTCGCACACGGTTCAAACGATGTTGCCAACGCGATTGGTCCACTATCAGCGGTTGTTTCAACGGTTGAGCACATGGGCGAAATCTCAGGCAAGAGCACTATCGCATGGTGGATTCTTCCACTAGGTGGTATTGGTATCGTTGTTGGTCTTGCAACAATGGGTCATAAAGTAATGGCAACCGTTGGTACTGGTATTACAGAACTAACTCCTAGCCGTGGCTTTGCAGCTCAACTAGCGACCGCGTGTACGGTTGTACTTGCTTCTGGTACTGGCCTTCCGATTTCAACCACGCAAACATTGGTTGGTGCGGTATTAGGTGTAGGCTTTGCTCGTGGTATCGCAGCTCTAAACTTAGGCGTTGTGCGTAACATCGTAGCTTCTTGGATTGTGACGTTACCTGCAGGTGCTCTACTTGCTGTTGTATTCTTCTACGCAATTCAGGCTATGTTTACTATGTAATAGCCCTGACACTAGTCAATATTAGCGTCAGAAAACGGTGAGCTTCAGTAAAGATATGTAAATACCATGTCATTATTGACTCAAACGCACAGAAAGGGAGGCTTTGCCTCCCTTCTTTGTTGCACCATATAAAAAAACTAAATATTATTTGCTCATTGAGGCTGACTCATACGCCTACTCAATTTGAATCGTTAAAGGATTTACTGTGAAAAAACTGATTAGCTTAGTTTTGTTCGCAATGCTTGCGGCTCCAGCTGCCTTTGCTCAAGACCGTTATATTGCTGACAAACTATTTACTTATATGCACTCTGGCCCAAACAATACTTTCCGTATCATAGGTAGTATTGATGCCGGCGAGAAAATCACCTACCTGCAAACTAACAAGAGCACGGGTTACACTCAGGTTCAAGATAGCCGAGGACGTAAAGGTTGGGTTGAGAGTAAGTTCGTAAGCACAAAAGAAAGTATGGCGCTGCGCATGCCTAAGCTAGAGAAAGAACTCTCTGAAGTAAAAGGCAAGCTGGCAAATGCTCGTCAAAGTGCTGACAGCGAAAAAGCAGGTCTCGCAAGCTCTCTAGACTCTCGTAACAAGCAGATTGCTGAACTAGAGCAGAACTACAGTGAGATTAGCCAACAGCTAACGAGCTCTCAAACTGAGAACCGTCAACTACGCGCTAAGCTAGATACTCAAAAAGATGACTTACTATTGAAGTACTTCATGTACGGTGGTGGTGTTGCTGGTATTGGTCTACTTCTTGGGCTTGTTCTGCCACACATCATGCCTCGTCGTAGAAAGTCACCAAACGGCTGGGCGTAAGCCTCGCCTTTGCTACAGTAGGTTCAGTATCGAATATCAAAAAGGAGCACCGAGGTGCTCCTTTTTATTTGTATGGATTTATCATTCAAGTCACAGCGCTAACATCAATCACAGTAAGTAATATCGATAGTACTAACCTTTCCACTCATACAAAGCTGGGATTTCTATTTTCTGCTGATTGAATTCAATGATTACCGATTGTGGTTTAATCTCAAGCAACTGAATACCCCGCTCGATCCATTCCCCTTGAGCAACTTCATGTCCATTCACTTTTACCCAACGCTTAGTTTCGCTACTCGAGTACATGTGAGTTTGTAAGTCTAACTTAGGTAATACACCAGACAATCTATTGCCATGTTTTTCTAAACCGATGACCTGAGAATCCATACTCCCCACAGGTCTAGAATCCATACTCCCCACAGGTCTAGAATCCATCGGTTCAGGTGAAACCGACTGCTCTCCCATCATTGATTCAAGCTTCAACGCTAAATCGGGTGGCAATTCGGTGAGGTCTAACCCTTTCAGTAAATCACGGTCCGATTGCAGCGTGACATTATCATTATTCGTTCCAGGTTGAACTGACGGTTCAATAGATAATGGTTCAAAATTCGTTGCTGCTTGATTACTATTTTCTAAATTTGCCACGATCGCTTTTGAATCACTAGCGATATTACCGATGTCGGTGCCCATCTTTGCATGTATCTCTTGACGCGGTAGTGCTTTCAAAAGCTGGATTACCGGTGCCGAGCGAACAGAAAATAATGCTTTATCATCTGCATCCACTGACACTGCATCCACACTGGCAATGCCAGAACCGGCAATTTGAGGCTCAAAGTCTGATTGAAGCTTTGATTCAGGCAGAGCTCCGGAGGCAACGGGGCTAGCCGAGCCTTGCTGCTGTTGATTATACGACTGATAAACCAAAACGCCGCCCACCAATAAAGAAGGCACCAAGACAAGGATCAGTCCCATTGTTAACGATGAACCTCGTTTGTTGCTAATCCCTTTAGCAGAACTAGGCACGTGATGGTTTTGGTAACCTTTAAAGCTAGGTTTATTATTAGAAGACTGTTTAAGCTCGTGCATAATACGTGACATTAGCTTTCGCCTCCTTCTAATGACATCAACTTAGGCGAGTCGAGTTGAGCTAATCTCTGCAACCTTGCTAAGGTGCGCTTACCTGCGATGCCATCAACAGACATGCCCTGCCAAGTTTGAAACGCTTCGATTTTCATTTTCAATTCATAGTCAAATACATCACTGCCCGATACGTCTTCACCCAAGACTTCTGAAAGCAATAGATCAAGTAAAGCAACCGCCTCACCTTGATAGCCCTCTTTCAGTGTCTCTCTTAGCGGCTGTTTCCAAATCGCGACATAATCACCTTGCCAAATTTGCTTTAAGGTCCGCTTAGGCATCACCAATAGCTTTTCGTTGACTAGGAGCTCAACAGACTCCTCAGACGCGCCATAAAGTACAGCAAACACAGGTTCTTGACCTAATTCCAGATTAAGAACCACGGGAACTCCAAGTTCAATCAAATATTCTAAATTGGCTTGATGTTGCTCACATACAAATACACTTTGTTGTTCACTCAAACATAGCCAATCACGAAGCGAAGATTCATACCCCCAAAGCGTGTATAGGTCCCTAATTGCAAGCGTTTGATTATTCCCTTGCTTTAAGTGATTCTGAACATCTTGTGGTAGTGCAAACTTAGAAGTCTTGAGATCTTGAACCGGTATAGATTTATCATCCAATATCGGTGTTTCAGCCACAAATGATCGTTGAGTATTCGCCGCTACTTCCATTTTCACTTCACTGGAAGTATCTGCAGGCATCCATGAACTAATATAGGTTGGGGCGAAGTTAAAGGTCGCGATTGCAAGGCCGACACTTAATGTGGCAATCCCCGCGTATTGGAGTAATTTTGGGGCTACATGAGTAGCACGAATTTTCTCGACGTGATACACATCAGCCTGAAAGGCCATGATCTGCTGGCAAGCTCGGTTAACCGTTTCATTACTCGGTGATTTATCACCATCATGGAAAGCCAATTGCAGCGCTTTATCACACACCAAGTTAATGAGCCTCGGAATACCATGGGTATATTGGGAGATAAGCTTGATTGAACGATTCGAAAACAACATCTGCTCACCACCAGCCGTTTCCAAACGAAACGCGATGTACTTACCCGTTTCTTCGATATTAAGAGGTAATAAGTGATAGCGACCTGTAATGCGTTGCGCGAGTTGACGTAGCTGTGTGGTTTGTAAGTGTTGCTGTAATTCAGGTTGTCCAACCAACAGCACCTTTAATAGCTTACGACTGTCGGTTTCTAAATTGGTCAGAAGGCGTAGCTGCTCCAACACATCAGCAGCAAGGTGTTGGGCCTCATCTATCACCAATAAGGTTTGAATGCCTTCAGCATGGCTATCAAGCAGGAAGTGATGAATTGCCTGACTCAGCTGTTTCAACGACGCTTGTTCAGGGTATTCGACCTCAAACTCATCGCAAATAGCTTCAAGTAGATCTGAATTGGAAAACGTAGGGTTGAGTATAAGGCCAGCTTGAGTCTGATTATCGAGTGATGACAACATCGCTTTGGCGACCGTTGTTTTTCCAGTACCCACTTCACCAGTAAGCATCGCGAAGCCCCCTCCTTCGCCTAAACCGGCTTGTAGGTTCTGCATCGCTTCTTGGTGACGCTGACTCAAAAACAAATAGCGAGAATTTGGTACAATCGAAAATGGCATCTCAACGAAGCCAAAATATTCCTTATACATGTGCTGCCCTATAATTACGATTAATGGAAAGTACCATTGCTTGCAGTAAAGTCCAGCAGTGATAAAACATTTCGAGGTGATAAGTTGCAAATATACGATAGCCTACCAAAAGACAATGGGCTACAGCGCTATCTAGTCGGTGGAGCGGTACGCGATAAGCTGCTCAATATTGATAGTTATGATAGAGATTGGGTCGTGGTAGGAAGTACCCCTCAAGAAATGGAAAGCCTTGGCTTTACTGCTGTCGGAAAAGATTTCCCTGTATTCTTACACCCAAAAACCAAAGAAGAGCACGCACTGGCTCGCACCGAAAGAAAGTCAGGTTCGGGTTATACAGGTTTCGAGTGTTACTTTGCACCAGATGTGAGTTTGGAAGAAGACCTCATGCGCCGCGATCTAACGATCAACGCCATCGCTCAAGATGATAAAGGTGAGCTTTACGATCCTTACCATGGCCAAAAAGATCTCTCTGATCGTATCCTAAGACACGTCTCGGACGCTTTTGTTGAAGATCCTCTTCGTGTGCTGCGTGTAGCTCGCTTCGCCGCCAAACTCCATCATCTCAACTTTACGGTTGCACCTGAAACCATGGTGATGATGAGTGAAATAGTGCAATCTGGAGAACTGGCACACCTCACTGCTGAACGAGTTTGGCAGGAGTGGCATAAATCTCTTAGTACTCCGCACCCTGAAGTGTTCCTTTCTGTACTGAAAGAGTGCGGTGCATTGGCTGTTGTGTTGCCTGAAATTGACGCTCTGTTTGGTGTGCCTCAACCTGAAAAATGGCACCCTGAGATCGACACGGGCATTCACACTCTGATGGTTGCTCAGCAAGCTGCGCTACTAAGTTCATCGTTACCAGTACGTTTTGCAGCTCAAGTGCATGACTTAGGTAAAGGCGTCACGCCAGAAAGTGAGTGGCCAAGCCACAAGATGCATTGCCATACAGGCTTAAAAATCATTAAGAAGCTGTGTGAAAGAGTCAGAGTGCCCAATGAATTCAGAGACCTCGCGTTGTTAGTGTGCGAGCAGCATTCCAATATCCATCGTGCAGGCGAGCTAAAGCCAACCACCTTCCTCAAGGTTCTCAACAAGTTCGATGTTTGGCGTAAGCCAGATAGACTCGACGATATACTGCTTTGCTGCCAGGCCGATCACGCAGGCCGAAAAGGATTAGAAAATCAGCCGTATCCTCAAAAAGCGCGTTTTGAAGTGGCTTACCAAGCAGCACTTCAAGTCGAAGTTAAAGCGATTATTGCCGATGGTTTTCAAGGTAAAGACATTCGAGAAGAACAAGAAAAACGCAGAGCTGCTGCGATTGAGCGCGCGTTATCAGAACTCTCTGATAATTAATCGTAATAACACTGGTTACCATGCATTAAAAAACCCGCGACTAAGCGGGTTTTTCCGTTTCAATCTGTAGGACGAAACATTTGTCTTCGTAAGTCGAGCGCTACTGCATCATCAAGAAAGCAAATAGACCAAAACCTAAAATCAGGCGGTAGATAACAAACGGCGTCATACCCATACGAGAGATAAGCTTCAAGAAGAAGTGAATACAGATATAAGCACTGATGAAAGAAACCACGATTCCCGTTAGCAAAGTACCAACATGGATTGGATCACCACTGGTCACTAACTTCAGGCCCAAATAACCACCAGCCAGAGTGATGATTGGGATAGACATCAAGAAAGAGAATCGAGCCGCCGCTTCACGTGTGAAACCAAGGTAAAGTGCTGCGGTAATCGTCGCGCCAGAACGAGACGTACCTGGGATGATCGCCATTGCTTGAGCAAGGCCAATAAACAGCGCCTTTTTCCAACCCGCTTGGTATTCGTCATCACGCAGGCTTGAGTTCTTATCCACCCACCATAGCAACAGACCAAAGATAATCGTGGTCGTTGCAATCACCCACGCACTGCGCAAGTAAAGCTCAACAATATCTTTCATCAACAAACCAAAGATACACGCAGGAATCGTCGCGAGAATGATCATCCACGCGAGCTTTGCTTCTTTACTGCGATCGCCTTTAAAAACTGAACCAAAAAATGCGCTCAACAGAGAGACCACTTCTTTGCGGAAATAGATAACGACGGCAGCCAGAGTACCGACATGGACCGCCACATCAAAAGCCAAACCTTGATCTTCCCAACCTAAAACAGCCGAAGGAAGGATTAAGTGTGCAGAACTGGAAATAGGTAAAAACTCAGTAAAGCCTTGCACCAACGCCAACATAAACGCTTCAAAATAACTCATTACTTACCTTAAAAATTATAGTGTTATATCAACGACAGAGAGCGTATCTAATTGCTGCATCTTCTGCCATATCTCACTGACGGTTCTTCCATCTTGCGGGATCACTCTCGCAGGACAAAGATCATAAAGTGGTTGTGTTACAAAAGGATATTTATAGATATCACTGCGTGGTAATTCTGGATCGCTCTCTGATACCACCTCTCCAAACAGCACAATATCAAGATCGAGCTTTCGATCTTGAAGCTTATGGGCATCTTGAGGGCGACCCCATTTAAACTCAATTTCACGCAGGTGCTGTGAAAATTCAGTCAATGAGAGTGATGTATCGATCTCAACCACAAAGTTATAAAACGAGTGGCTTTTAAACCCCACAGGCTCACAGTGATAGATCTTAGAGCATTTAAGGTTAGTCCCTAATGATTGAAGCTCTGTCCATGCCACCCTTGCATGCTTGTCGCGGTCTATGTTCGTGCCAACACCAACATAGGCTATTGTCATGCTTGGCCTCGTTCGATGATCACACCCACGGCTTTTGCTTGTGGTACTGCGCCAGGCTTCGCTAAACGGATTTTAATCCAAGGCACTGAGAACTGAGTCATAATCAATTCAGCGACTTCTTCTGCCACACGCTCAACCAATAGGAATCGGCCATTCGCAATGTGGTCAAGTACGGCAGTGCTGACTGTCGAGTAATCCAAAGCATCGACAACATCATCACTCTTACCTGCTGGGCGATTGTCATGAGCCATTTCAATATCAAGCACAAGTTTTTGTTTAATCTCTTGTTCCCAATCGTAAACACCGATCGTTGTAATTACTTCTAGCTGTTCAATGAAAACTTTATCCAGTGCCATGACTTGTCCTTTTAGAGGTCGGATACCCATACCGGGGAAAAAAACGTATTATTTGCGTAATTCCAGATATGATATCAATTACTCTTAGATTGAGCATTATTTTCCCATCGTTAGGCTTATAACTGTTTAAGGAAAAACATGACCCCATTGGCACTCATCATGATTATTGCTGCCTATTTACTAGGTTCAATCTCTAGTGCGGTCTTGATATGCCGAGTCTTAAGACTTCCTGACCCAAGAACTGTGGGGTCCAATAACCCCGGAGCCACCAATGTGCTTCGCGTGGGCGGTAAAGGCGCCGCGGCGGCCGTTCTGCTTTGTGACATGCTTAAAGGCACCATTCCTGTTTGGCTTGGCTACTACCTCAAGATCGATCCAATCATTTTAGGTGTTGTGGCGATCGCAGCCTGTCTTGGTCATATGTATCCAATATTTTTTCACTTTAAAGGTGGTAAAGGCGTCGCAACCGCACTCGGAGCTATCGCCCCAATTGGATTCGATCTAACGGGCATGATCATGGCGACCTGGTTGGTTGTGGCATTTTTGTTTCGTTATTCTTCTTTAGCTGCACTGGTTACTGTGTTGCTCGCACCTTTCTACGCTTGGTTAGTCAAACCTCAATACACACTGCCTGTGGCCATGTTGTGTTGTTTGATCGTCCTACGTCACCATCAGAATATCCGCCGCCTACTCGATGGCAGCGAACCAAAACTCGGGCAAAAAAAATCGGCTTAAACTGTCATGTCTAAGCCGATCCATTTTTAAGTTGAGATACGTTTAAACCAACGTAAATCTCTGTCGAGCAATACTATTCAATATCTAAAGCTTACAGCAGATGTTTATCTAAAAACGTCTTCAGCATTGTGTTCACAAACTCTGGTTGCTCTAGCGAACTAATATGACCAGCACCAGGAATCACCACTAACTCACTGCCCGTAATACAATCGTGCATTAGGTATGATTCCAGTGCCGGACGTGGTTTGTCTTCTTGCCCTACAGCGATCAAAACCGGCAGTGCAAAGCTCTCTACTGCTTCAATCATATCGCGACGTCCAAACACCATTCGACCAATTCGAGCCACTTCTTCAGCGTTCTCACCCTTAAGAGCTGATAATTTCTGAGTAAAGCCTTCCACTAAAGTTGGCGTGTTTGTTTGAGCATCATTTGCAAAGAACAATGGAACAACCGCTTCAACAATCGGTTGAGGAACCATCTTGGTTTGAGTAATGGTGTCTAACATGCTGAAGTATTTAGCATGAGCAACTTCTGGTTCTAAACCAACAAAGGTATCCATTAGAACTAAAGATTTAATACGTGCAGGTGCAAGTTCCGCTAACTCGGTTCCCCACATACCGCCAACCGATAAGCCAACCACAGAGAATTCTTCGATTTCTAAATGATCAAGCAGAGCCAAAACGTGCTGAGCGTAATCTTTCAAGTTACGCATCGAAGCTGGTGCAGCTTGTGACTCACCATGAGACCAAAGCTCTGGAACAATACAGCGATACTGAGTTTGTAATGCATCGATCTGCGGCTTCCACATTGCACTATCCCAAAGGTAGCTGTGGCCTAACACAACAACAGGGCCTTGACCTTCATCTAGGTACGCCATCGACTGATTGTCTACTGTAAACTTGTTCATTTTCTTCCCTAATCTCTATTAGCAATTATTTATCGACACATAGTCGGTAAGCTAGGATATAAAACGGCCGCACAAGGCGACCGTTTATCGAAACACACTGGTTTATTCTGCGCTTAGCTTTTGTTGATCGACGGTTTCTCGTTGAACGATTGCTACGAGCTAAGCAATTGGCTCTAGTTGGTCAATTGGCCAACGCGGTGTGGCATGGACAGATAAATCAGCCGTTTCACCATTCTTCAGGCGCTGCATGCCCGCATAAGCGATCATCGCACCGTTATCTGTACAGAACTCAGTGCGTGGGTAGTACACCTCTCCACCGATTTTCTTGGCTAATGCTTCAAGCTCAACTCGTAGTTGTTTGTTGGCACTCACACCGCCAGCAATCACGATACGTTTCATACCCGTCTCTACCAACGCACGCTTACACTTGATTACCAAGGTCGCACAAACCGCTTCTTGGAACGCATAAGCGATGTCAGCACGAGTTTGGTCATCATTGTCATTAGCACGAATGGTATTTGCCGCGAACGTTTTCAAGCCCGAAAAGCTCATATCTAGACCCGGACGATCGGTCATTGGACGTGGGAACTTAAAACGACCTGGCGTGCCTTTTTCTGCGAGTCGAGATAGCAGTGGACCACCTGGGTAATCTAAGCCCATTAGCTTCGCGGTTTTATCAAACGCTTCACCCGCCGCATCATCAATCGATTCACCAAGAATTCGGTATTCACCAATGCCTTTCACTTCTACCATCATGGTATGACCGCCAGAAACCAGCAGAGCAACAAATGGGAATGGTGGAGGATTATCTTCTAGCATTGGCGCAAGAAGGTGACCTTCCATATGGTGCACTGGCACAGCAGGCACGCCCCACGCATAGGCAATACTGCGACCAATCGTTGCGCCCACAAGCAATGCACCAACCAAACCAGGGCCAGCCGTGTAAGCCACGCCATCAATATCTTTCGACGTTAGGTTCGCTTCTGCCAATGCCGCTTTAATCAGTGGAATGGTTTTTTTTACGTGGTCACGCGACGCTAGCTCAGGTACCACACCACCGTAATCGGCGTGCAGCTTTACTTGGCTGTATAACTGATGAGAAAGCAGCCCTTGCTCATCATCATAAATTGCGATTCCTGTTTCATCACAAGAGGTTTCAATACCAATAATGCGCATAATTTTCTCGGCACGCTTTCGTCTAAAATGGGAAATTAGCGCAATATTACCCTGCCTAAGCTCTTCAAACAAATATTGTACAGACTATAATCGACAAAGTGCTTTACAAAGCCACTGTGATCGGATTAAAATTCCGCACCATTTTTGATCAAGCTGGTTAATGACCAAACGCGAATAGAGAGTTAGCTCGATGGGTAACTTCTCTGATTTGGTACTGAATAACCAGCGATAATGAATAACCCCTGAGGTGAAAGGCATATGCCAATAGTTAAAGTACGTGAAAACGAACCGTTCGACGTTGCACTACGTCGTTTCAAGCGCTCTTGTGAAAAAGCAGGTATCCTTTCTGAAGTGCGTCGTCGTGAGCATTACGAAAAGCCAACTACAGTTCGCAAACGCGCTAAAGCAGCAGCTCAAAAGCGTCACGCTAAAAAGCTAGCTCGCGAAAACGCACGTCGCGTTCGTCTGTACTAATAACTTAATCCATAAGGACTGAGTTATGGCTCTTATTGAACAACTCAAAGAAGAGCAAAAATTAGCGATGAAAGCCAAGGACAAACCGCGCCTTGGCACTATCCGCTTAGCTCTTTCAGCAATTAAGCAACGTGAAGTTGACGAACGGATCACTCTGAACGACGACGACATTATTGCTATATTAGTTAAAATGGTTAAGCAACGTCGCGATTCTGTTGCTCAATATGAATCGGCAAATCGTCAAGATCTTGCTGACGTGGAAAAAGCAGAAATTACGGTACTTGAAGGCTTTATGCCTCAACCGCTAACTGAAGAAGAAGTTATTGCACTACTTGATAGCGCAATTGCAGAAGCTCAACCTGCGGGCATGCAAGACATGGGTAAAGTAATGGCTATCTTGAAACCACAAATTCAAGGGCGTGCAGATATGGGTAAAGTTAGTGGTTTAGTTCGTTCTAAACTCGCTTAATCCCAAATCAAATTGCAACAAGCCGTGCAATCCTTCGGAACGCACGGCTTGTTTGTATCTGTAACCTATTCAAACTATTATTATCCACACTCTCAGTTAGTGCATTTTTCTAAGGTTTTATGGCAGGACACATCCCGCGTAGTTTCATCGATGATCTCCTAGCGCGTCTCGACATTGTCGATATTGTGGACGCACGCGTGAAACTTAAGAAAAAAGGCAAAAACTATGGTGCTTGTTGCCCATTTCACAACGAAAAGACCCCTTCTTTCAGCGTAAGCCAAGAAAAACAGTTTTATCACTGCTTTGGTTGTGGCGTACACGGCAATGCTATCGACTTCATTATGGAGTTCGAACGTCTCGATTTTGTTGAAGCGATTGAAGAGCTGGCCTCATTTTTAGGACTTGATGTTCCTAGAGAACAGCGCAGCGGTGAAATATCCATGGCGCCAAGAGCCAACAGCGAACAAAAACGTAACCTCTACGATTTGATGGGCGGCATCAGTAATTTTTACCGCTCTCAGCTGAAAATCTCAGCGAACAAACCTGCGATTGATTATCTAAAAAATCGCGGTCTTTCTGGTGAAATCGTACAGAAATTTGGCATTGGCTACGTCGCTGATGAATGGGACTTGGTTCGTAAGAACTTTGGCCAACAGAAAGAAGCCCAAGACATGCTCGTGACTGGCGGCATGCTAATCGAGAACGATAAAGGTAACCGATACGACCGATTCCGTGGACGCGTCATGTTCCCGATTCGTGATCGTCGTGGCCGTGTGATTGGTTTTGGTGGTCGTGTATTAGAAGACGGCACACCCAAATACCTCAACTCACCAGAAACGCCTATCTTCCATAAAGGTAAAGAGCTTTACGGCCTTTATGAAGTGCTGCAAGCCTACCGTGAACCGCCGCAAATACTTGTGGTTGAAGGTTACATGGATGTCGTGGCACTCGCGCAATATGGTGTCGATTACGCGGTTGGTACACTAGGTACGGCAAGCTCTAATGAGCACCTGCAAACCTTATTTAGACAAACTAGTACTGTAATTTGTTCATTTGATGGTGATAACGCAGGCAAGAAAGCTGCTCGCGGCGCAATGGAACATGCCTTAGAGTATTTGAATACTAATAAAACTCTAAAAGTAATGTTCTTACCTGACGGTGAAGATCCTGACTCTTTTGTTAGAACATATGGAAAAGAAAGGCTTGAGATAGAGATGAATAATGCTCTTTCCCTACCTGATTTCTTATTAAAGGACATACTTGAAAGAGTTGTAGATAACAGCAGTCGAGAAGGTAAAAGACATGTAGTTACTCTAGCTGCCCCTCTGCTAGATAAAACCAAAGATCCTTCCCTAAAAGCTTATCTATGGAACGAACTCGCATTAAGAGTAGGCTGGAGTAACGACCAGGTTGATAAATTTCTTTTGGAATTAAAGCGACAAGGGGCTTCTAGTAACAGAGAGCCCGTCAAACCTCAACCGCATAAAGAGCTGAAGCGCACTCCAATGCGTGAAGTTATCGCTTTGCTTATCCAAAATCCGAGCTATGCTGATATGGTACCGGATTTATCAAGTGTCAAAGGCTTACAGTTGCCTGGGCTAAGTTTATTCGTCGAAGTACTTGATAAATGCCATGCGCATCCCCATATCAACACAGGCCAATTATTAGAGCATTGGCGACACAATAAACATGAGGCGCTTCTGTCTCGTCTCGCGAGCTGGGAAATCCCCCTCGACGAAGACAATCAAGAAGACATATTTTTAGACTCATTGGACAATATCCTTGCCCAGTGCGTTGAAAAACAAATTGAAAACCTGCAGGCCAAAGCAAGAAGTGTCGGTTTATCAGCCGAAGAAAAAAGGGAGCTACTAGCTTTAATGCTAGATCTAAAAGCGTAACCCTGTTTGATTAGTCAGCATTTAATAAATTTGTTAACATAATTGGTTTGCATTTGAGAATGCAACGTCCTTCACCAGACCTGAAGTTGGATATCATCTATGGATCAAAATCCGCAGTCACAGCTAAAATTACTTGTTATTAAAGGCAAGGAACAAGGCTATCTGACCTACGCCGAAGTAAACGACCACCTACCTGCAGAAATCGTGGATTCTGAACAGGTAGAAGACATCATTCAAATGATCAATGACATGGGTATCAAGGTAGTAGAAACTGCACCTGACGCTGATGATCTAGCACTTAATGATGACGATGCCAATATAGATGAAGATGCAGCTGAAGCTGCTGCTGCTGCGCTTTCAAGCGTAGAAAGCGAGATTGGCCGTACAACTGACCCAGTTCGTATGTACATGCGTGAAATGGGTACAGTTGAACTACTGACTCGTGAAGGCGAAATCGACATTGCGAAGCGTATTGAAGATGGTATCAATACCGTTCAATTATCTGTAGCTGAGTACCCAGGCACTATTCCATACATCTTGGAACAGTTTGACCGCGTACTCGCTGAAGAGATTCGTTTAACAGATCTAATCAATGGCTTTGTTGACCCAGACGACGATGGCACAGCTGCGCCAACGGCGACTCACATCGGTTCAGAACTTGCTAAAACTGATCTAGAAGACGAAGACAAAGAAGAAGCAGAAGACGACGAGGAAGAAGAAGAGGAAGATACAGGTATTGATCCTGAGCTTGCTCTTGAGAAGTTCACAGCACTTCGCACTAGCTACCAAAACCGTCAACTAGCAATCAATGAATACGGCCACGAAAGCCCGAAAGCAACGCTTGCAACAACAATGATGCAAGACGTGTTCAAAGAATTCCGTCTGACGCCAAAACAGTTTGATTACCTAGTAAACGAACTGCGTACTTCAATGGATCGCGTACGTACTCAAGAACGCCTAATCATGCGTCAAACGGTTGAGTACGGCAAAATGCCGAAGAAATCTTTCATTGCTCTATTTACTGGTAATGAATCTAGCGAAGCATGGTTGGACGAAGTTCTTGCTTCAGACAAGCCATACGCAGAAAAGATCAAACGTAACGAACACGACATCCGTCGCTCTATCCAAAAGCTGGATATCATCGAACGTGAAACGTCTCTTACTGTTCAAAGCATTAAAGATATCAGCCGTCGTATGTCTATCGGTGAAGCGAAAGCTCGTCGTGCTAAGAAAGAGATGGTTGAAGCGAACTTACGTCTAGTAATCTCGATTGCTAAGAAGTACACAAACCGTGGTCTACAATTCCTGGATCTAATCCAAGAAGGTAACATCGGTCTGATGAAAGCGGTAGATAAGTTTGAATACCGTCGTGGTTACAAGTTCTCTACTTACGCTACGTGGTGGATCCGTCAAGCAATCACTCGTTCGATTGCCGACCAAGCTCGTACTATCCGTATTCCGGTTCACATGATCGAAACGATCAACAAACTAAACCGTATCTCTCGTCAAATGCTACAAGAGATGGGTCGTGAACCACTTCCGGAAGAGTTGGCTGAGCGCATGCAAATGCCTGAAGACAAGATCCGTAAAGTACTGAAAATCGCTAAAGAGCCAATCTCAATGGAGACACCAATCGGTGACGACGAAGATTCGCACCTAGGTGATTTCATCGAGGATACAACGCTAGAACTGCCTTTAGACTCTGCAACGGCAACAAGCCTGCGCGGCGCAACTAAAGACGTTCTTGCAGGCCTAACGCCTCGTGAAGCGAAAGTACTGCGTATGCGTTTCGGTATCGACATGAACACTGACCACACTCTAGAAGAAGTGGGTAAGCAGTTCGACGTTACTCGTGAACGTATCCGTCAGATCGAAGCAAAAGCACTGCGTAAACTTCGTCACCCAAGCCGCTCAGAAACTCTGCGTAGCTTCCTAGACGAGTAATTACACACTTTAGTGTGGTTAGCTTTTAAGCATAAAATAAAAAAGGTGAGCGTTGGCTCACCTTTTTTGTGCCTATATGATTTAAGTGGCTAAGATGTAAGCGGAATTGCCCCTCATAGTGTCTAGACACCAATGAATGCTTCCCCTATAATCTATGCCCTACGGCCCCTTAGCTCAGTGGTTAGAGCGCACGACTCATAATCGTTCGGTCCCCAGTTCTTATTAGGGGTGCTTTTCTGGGATATATTTAAATAACCTAAAAAAGCCAAGTTGGATGTTGTCTCAGTGACAAAATAAATAGTACATTTAAGTCGTTATCTACTGTATAGTTAGCGCATACAATATGGCCCCTTAGCTCAGTTGGTTAGAGCGCGCGACTCATAAATTATTGTGACCCATATTAGTAATAATATGCGGAAAAATCGGATGAATTGCTGGAAAGCTTCGTTTCATAAGAAACATGCCAATCAGCAGCCAAGCCTAGTAAGCGTACTAGGAAGGTTCAGAGACTAGATGGCTCAGCACGAACTTGCTGTGTAATACATCATTAGCGTCCGACACCCTAACGTTTACGTGGGTGATGATATAGTCCAGCCCTTTGCGAAAGCATTGGATAACCTGAATCGTTAGGTCCCCAGTTCGAGTCTGGGAGGGGCCACCATATTTAAAAAAAGAGAAGCATTATTGCTTCTCTTTTTTTGTAAGCGTGCCATGAACACCGC
>NZ_AJZM02000396.1 GCF_000272405.2 Vibrio tasmaniensis 1F-187 | reverse complement strand
GGTAGGGCTGAATAGTCGTGCTGTCGTCATGGGATGGGTGACAGATAGCCATCAATATATCGAAGTATAAAGACTTGATACCCCTTAGTTATAAAATGGAGACTTAAATAATGAAATATCTCTCACACTATATTCAAGACAAACAAACTCAGGCTTTTAATGATGCTGGGGCGTTCTTTGCTTTTTCTAATCAACAGTTCGATGAGGCAAAAAAAGAGGGCGTGAAATACGCATCACTAGGTATGGGGTTAATTTGCCCAGTTGATAATGCCAAGCAATTAATGATTCGTTTAGATTCCATCGCTCAAGAAGGGATCGTCGAAGATATCAAAGAGAACGGGAAAAAGGCGATCATTCGCCGTGAGTTATTTAATCACGAATGTTTCTACACAAATGATATTTGTGATTGTGTGGAAAAACTCGAAGGCTATGGCATTTCATACGATGAGATTTATGAAGTGTTTAATCACATTCGTAAAAAGGAAGACGTTTATTAAACGTGAAAATTAAAGCGCCTTGATATTTGTTCCATCAAATATCAAGGCATGTTCAAGTCAATTATGGTGAATATTCGAATGAACATTCTGAATGCTACACAAGATAGAGAAGAAACGAAAGCAAAATGTTACGTTTGTACGGCCGTGCCGTTTTCGTTGGGTAAAGTAGTCTATACGCAAGGTATTGAGCAGTTATTAGATAATAATGTCGGTGCTAACTTGTCGATTTATTTGCAGCG
>NZ_AJZM02000395.1 GCF_000272405.2 Vibrio tasmaniensis 1F-187 | reverse complement strand
TATTTACTACGATTGGTATTAAACGTGAGGGTATTTTGCATATTGCAGAAAACAAAAAAGGAGGCCTTTCGGCCTCCTTTCAATCTATTGAATCAGTGAATTAACCGTTGTTACGGATCCACTCATCCATGTCTGTCTTAAGGTTGTCAGACTTAGTACCGAAGATAGCTTGTACGCCACCAGCAACAACAACAACACCTGCAGCGCCTAGTTTCTTCAGTTTGTCTTGGTCAACAAGAGCGGTATCAGCTACTGCAACACGTAGACGAGTAATACAAGCGTCAAGACCAGTGATGTTCGCTTTACCACCGAATGCAGCAACTAGCTCACCAGCAAGTTCAGAACCTGTAGCAACTACTTCTTCTTCAGATTCGTCTTCACGGCCCGGAGTTTTAAGGTCAAGTGCTTTAATCACAGTGCGGAATACGATGTAGTAAATTGCAGCGTAAGCAACACCACATACAACCATTAGACCCATCTTAGACGCATTGCCAGATAGAACTAGGAAGTCGATTAGACCGTGTGAGAAAGATGTACCGTGTACAAAACCTAGAGTGTTCGCAAGAACGTATGCAGAACCAGCTAATAGAGCGTGGATTGCGTACAGTACAGGAGCAACGAATAGGAATGAGAATTCGATTGGTTCAGTGATACCCGTTAGGAATGAAGTCAACGCAGCAGAAGCCATGATGCCCATTACTTTAGCGCGGTTTTCAGGTTTAGCTGAATGTGCAATCGCGATTGCAGCAGCAGGTAGACCGAACATCTTGAACATGTAACCACCAGCTAGCTGACCGAAGCCATTGCCCGCTGCACGAGATGCGTCATCAGCAACTAGGTAACAAGTAAGAACACCGTTTTGAGTTTCGCCAGCAGCGTTTACACAAGTACCAGCTTCGAAGAAGAAAGGTACGTTCCAAACGTGGTGAAGACCAAATGGAATCAGAGAACGCTCAACGATACCGTAGATACCAAACGCCACTTGTGGGTTTTGGTGAGCAGCCCAATCAGAGAACGCAGAGATAGCGCCGCCAACTGGTGGCCATACTACAGATAGTAGGATTGCTAGACCAATCGCAGAGAAACCTGTGATGATTGGCACAGCACGCTTACCAGCGAAGAAGCCAAGGTACTCTGGTAGTTGAATACGGAAGAAACGGTTGAATGCCCAAGCAGCAACACCACCGACTAGGATACCACCTAGTACACCAGTGTCGATTTTATCAACGCCCATTACACCAGCCATTACGCCTAGTGTAGCAGTCATGATGCCGTAACCAACGATAGCAGCTAGACCAGCTACACCGTCGTTATTAGTAAAGCCAAGTGCTACGCCTACTGCGAACAGTAGTGCCATTTGACCGAATACTGAACCACCCGCTTGTTCCATTAAGTTTGAAACGATTTCTGGAATGAAAGGAAGGTCTGCTGCACCGACACCTAGCAAAATACCCGCAACTGGTAAAACTGATACTGGTAGCATCAGAGACTTACCAACTTTCTGCAGGCTAGCAAAAAGGTTCTTAAACATGTTTATGCTCCTGATAAAGATAAAATAATTATATGGGTCCTAACGGCACACCCCCGTAGCCTATATGTTAGCACCCAGTGAAAATGTAACCATGTATTGCATTATATTTTCTGCCGCTAAATATATATTGATGGGGAACTAACTTTCTAGTCACTTACGAAATTTAGTTTCAAAACACGTCTTGGATCACATGTCAAATATAGAAATGCAATGCTTTACAAGTCGCTAACCAACTGAAAAGTAAATAAATTATAATACCCTTCTATTATTTTACTGAGTAAATAAAATAGAGGGCAATGTTATTTTTAGTAACAAAATTACAAATGTTGTAATTCACGCTCTCAAGTTCAACATATTCCGTAAACATTAAAAAAAAACGCATTTTTGGTGATCAAAAACACAAAAAGGGAGCTTTCGCTCCCTTTTGTTTGTTTAGTTAGATTTCTATCGCAAAAAAAGTTTTTGGTAATTTTTGGTCGTTTGTTCAGCAACCTCTTTCATTGATACCCCTTTTAACTGGGCGATATAAGCCGCAACTTCGACTACATATGCAGGCTGATTCTCTTTACCACGATATGGAATTGGCGCCAAATATGGCGAATCCGTTTCGATCAGCAACCTATCTAGAGGTAGTTTTTTCACAACGTCTTTAAGTTCTGTGGCTTGTTTAAAGGTCACAATACCTGAGATCGAGATATAGAAACCTAATTCCATTGCCGCTTCAGCGAACGCTTGATCTTCAGTAAAGCAGTGAATCACACCACCACACTTCTCTGCTCCACCATCGCGTAAAATAGCTAACGTATCTTCACGCGCGTTACGCGTGTGGATGATCAAAGGTTTATTAAGCTCAACAGCCAACTCAACGTGCTGCTTGAACCTGAGCTGTTGTAGCTCTGCAGTCTCTGGTTGGTAATGATAATCTAGGCCAGTTTCACCAATAGCCACCACTTTCGGGTTGCTCGCGTACTCACGCATTCTTTCTAAACAGAAGTCGCTCTCTACGTCGAGAGGGTGAACGCCACACGAAGCCTTAACGTTATCAAACGGCGAGATCATCTCAAGCATGTTTTCAAACGAATCCAACGTCACACCGACAGAAAGCAGTTGGTCAACGTTGGCTGCTTTCGCTTTATTAACCACGTCTTCTACGCTGGTGTGTAAATTTTGGTAATCCAGTTTGTCTAAATGACAATGGGAATCTACGAACATGTTTCCTCGCAAGTGGCTATCAGCCAATTCATTATGAGTAGCTCCGTATTGAGCCCAGGGTGTTGCTTTAACTGCTCAATCAATATCAGCAGTTTATTCGACGCTGCATAAGCACTTTGATAAGACATCACCTCACACAGTGCTTTCGCACTCGGAATGATAGCGTGATTAGCTAAACCAAAATGCAGCTTTTGTACATCTGACAATAAATGCCAAAGCCAGCTAAGTTGAATCAAAGGGTCTTTGCTAAGCTCTGTAGAGAACTTCAGCATGTCGGGTTGAGTGCCTTTTATCACATCCACAAAGCCATCTAGTGCTTTGGTAGAAGCTTCGACGCCACCTTGATCAAACATTGCTTTCGCTTTCAGAGGTGCGTTGTCGTTCAATGTCAGTATGTACTGAGGAACCGTTTTACCAACTTCTCCATTTAACCATGCCGATCCTGCATCCAATTGTGGGCACACCACATTAAATTGCTGGCAACGGCTAAGAATAGTTGGCATTAAGCGATTACTGTTGCGCGTCGAAAGAATGAAAATACAGTTACTCGCAGGTTCTTCCAGCGTTTTCAACAGCGCATTAGATGCCGATTCGTTCATCGCTTCAGCCGGATTCAGCAAGATGACACGCAGGGCACCTAACTGGGACGATTGTTGAGCCCAGCGGTTACTCGCACGCACTTGGTCAACCGTAATCGATTTACCTTCTTTCTCAGGTTCAATCACATGGAAATCTGGGTGACTCCCCGACTTCATCAGTTCACAACTGTGGCAAAATCCGCACGCTTCACTTTCGTAATTAACACACATCAATGCATCGGTAAGTTGGCTAACCAGCGCTTCCACACCAAGCCCTTCCGGCGCATTAACGATCACAGAGTTAGGAAAACGTTCTGCATCGAGACTTTTTTTCCACTCACTCCATACCGGTGTGAGCCAAGAATAAACTTCAGCCATGACTACCTACTGTTTATTGAGCCAAGCACTGAGCGCGACTTTAATATCAGCGGCTACTTGCTCAATTTCTTGCTGCGCATTAATCACGAGTACAGAATCGTCTTGCCCTGCAATTTCTAAGTAACGCTCACGCGTGCGATCGAAAAATGAGATGTCCATCTTTTCAATTCTATCAAGCTCACCACGACCTCTAGCGCGTTCAAGCCCAACTCTAGGGTCTAGGTCCAAATATAGTGTTAAATCTGGCTTAAAGCCGCCTAGCGTGGTTGCTTTCAGTGATTCCATAGTGCTACGAGCGATCTGACGACCACCACCTTGGTATGCTTGAGAAGACATATCATGGCGATCACCCAACACCCATTTACCACTGTCTAGTGCAGGCTTGATGACGTTTTCTACTAATTGAACACGCGCTGCGTACATCAGCAGCAACTCAGTCATGTCTTGAAGCTTCTCGCCCTCGTGTTCTTCTTTGACCAACGAGCGCATCTTCTCGGCAAGCACGGTACCACCGGGTTCACGAGTATTAACGATGTCAGCGACACCAGCTGTTTTCAATGTCTCAACGATGGCATTGATTGCTGTACTTTTGCCAGCACCTTCAAGGCCTTCAACCACGATAAATTTCGACTGATTCATAATTCTTTCTTTATTTGTTTTTTCTTAATTGCTTTAAGTAAGCTCGTACTGCACGGTTATGCTCAGTCAAACTCTTTGAAAATACGTGACCGCCCGTTCCACTCGCAACAAAATACAGGTAGTTGCTCTTCTCTGGATTCAGAGCCGCGTTGATAGACGCTTTACCCGCCATCGCGATCGGTGTTGGCGGTAAACCGCTCATTGTATAGGTGTTGTACGGCGTTGGTGTGCGTAGATCTTTCTTACGAATATTGCCTTTGTAGCTATCGCCCATGCCGTAGATAACCGTTGGGTCAGTTTGCAGACGCATACGCTTGTTCAAGCGGTTAACGAATACAGAAGACACACGCTCACGCTCAGAAGCGACAGCAGTCTCTTTCTCGATGATAGACGCAAGAATTAGCGCTTCATAAGGCGATTTAAGAGGCAGTTTATCGGCTCTATTTTCCCACTCATCATTGACCACGTTCATCAGATCTCGGTGGGCACGTTTCAACAAATCTAAATCCGTTGTGCCATAGGTGTAGTGGTATGTTTCCGCTAAGAAAAGGCCTTCTAGCTTTTCATTTTCGATACCAAGCTTTTGTGCGATTTCTTTTTCAGAGACATCATTCAACGTCTGCTGTATGAATTCGTTGTCTTTTAACTGAACAAGCCACTCGTCAAAACGACTGCCTTCTACGAAGGTAATGGTAAATTGGTGCTCTTTCCCTTCGACAAGCACTTGTAGCGTCTGCTCTAGGGTTAAACCGGGTTCAAGCAGGAATGTACCCGCTTTTACGTCTACAAGCTCAGGATGTAACTTACGGATTAATTTCTCGTAAGGAGAAGCCTCAAAAAGCCCCTCGTTAATCAACTGTGCTAGAACACGGTTAAAGCTGCTACCTGAAGCAACGGTAACCACCTGCGGTTTTTCTAATTGAATAACTTGTTTCAGGTTATCTTGCGCTTGGTTGTAAACATAAAAACCAGCAGCAGCGGCTGCAATTAAGCACAAGGTAATAAAAATAAATAACTTTTTGATCACGAGTTTAGTTGTCCTTGAAGGCTACGAGTAACGGTTCCAATGTTGAATTGGGTATCACTAATACGGGTAACTGGGGCAACCCCTAAGATGGAGTTGGTCATGAAAATCTCATCAGCTTGCATGAGTTGAGATAAGCAGTAGTCACTAATTGTAACGGAAAGTTCAGCTTGATTCAGCGCGGTTAACACTTGCTTACGCATAACCCCCGCCACACCACTTTGCGTCAGTTGAGGTGTATATATCATCTGACCTTTGCGCCAAAACAGATTAGCCATGGTGGTTTCAATCACATTACCTGATATATCCAGAACCACGCCATCAGCTTCATCGGCCTGATCCATTTCATCTTTCATCAAGATCTGCTCAAGACGATTATTGTGCTTATGACCTGCGAGCAATGGGCTCAAACCTAGTGCTTGTTGGCAGATACCGAGTTCTACACCAGAATCTTGCCACGCTGAATAATGACTAGGGAAATCAAATGTACTGATGGTTATCGTTGGCTTGGCGATATTCTTGGTACTGTAGCCACGACCGCCGGCCCCACGGCTAACGTGTAGCTTTATCCCAGCTTTTTGATTATGAGGCTTGTTTTTATCTTGAAGATTCGTTGAACCATTAAGGCTCTTTGTACCAGGAAGCGCATTGTGTTGGATATGTTCAAGTGCATTATCGAGCCAAAGGTTAACCGTATTCCAATCAAGTTCGGAAATGCGTAACGCTTTAAGACAATCATCAACACGACGCTGATGATCGTGAAAATATTGAATCTGGCCATCTTGAACAAGCATGGTAGTAAAACAGCCGTCTCCATACTGAAACGAGCGATCTAAGATATCGACAGTTTGCTGACTTTCTCCATCAACCCAAAACATGTTTTTCCCCATAAAAAGAAACGGCTCAATGCTAAAGCATCGAGCCGTTTAAAAACAGTTCTAATTATGACTATCTACGATGTTTGACTCTTATATAAGATGATTAAATCTTTTTGAAGATCAAACAGCCGTTAGTACCACCGAAACCGAATGAGTTACATGCAGCATATTCCATACCGCTAACTTTACGCGCAGTGTGAGGTACTAAGTCAATATCTAAGCCTTCTTCAGGATCATCTAAATTGATTGTTGGTGGAACAATTTGATCAATTAGAGACATCGCAGTGATGATCGCTTCAGCAGAACCCGCAGCACCTAGAAGGTGGCCAGTCATTGATTTCGTAGAAGAAACCAAGACTTGCTTGCTGCCTGCTTCGCCAAGAGCACGCTTGATGCCCTTCACTTCCGCTACGTCACCTGCAGGAGTCGAAGTACCGTGTGCGTTAACATAACCGATTTGTTCACCAGTAATGCCAGCATCACGCATAGCCGCTTCCATTGCTAGTGCGCCACCAGAACCATCTTCACTTGGAGATGTCATGTGGTAAGCGTCACCCGACATACCGAAGCCAACTAGCTCACAGTAAATCTTAGCGCCACGAGCTTTAGCATGTTCATACTCTTCAAGAACCATCATGCCTGCACCGTCACCAAGAACGAAGCCGTCACGGCCTTTGTCCCATGGACGAGAAGCTTTTTGAGGCTCATCGTTACGAGTAGACAGTGCTTTAGCCGCACCAAAACCGCCCATACCTAGTGGTGTCGATGCTTTTTCAGCACCACCCGCTAGCATTGCGTCAGCATCGCCGTATGCAATCATACGAGCCGCGTGGCCAATGTTATGTAGGCCAGTCGTACATGCTGTAGAGATCGCGATGTTTGGACCGCGTAGGCCACGCATGATAGACATGTGACCCGCAATCATATTCACGATCGTCGACGGTACGAAGAACGGGCTGATTTTACGAGGGCCTTTTTCAGTTAGAGCCTTGTGACCGGCTTCGATCAAACCAAGACCACCAATACCAGAACCGATAGCAACGCCTACACGAGGAGCGTTTTCTTCAGTAATAGTTAGGGCTGAATCATCTAAAGCTTGAATACCTGCTGCGACGCCGTACTGGATGAACAAGTCCATCTTACGAGCATCTTTTTTAGTCATATACTCTTCGCAGTTAAAGTCTTTAACTAGACCTGCAAAACGAGTTGAGAAATTGGTTGCGTCAAAATGATCGATATTAACGATACCACTTTGACCAGCTAGCAGGGCTTTCCAAGAAGATTCTACAGTGTTGCCTACCGGCGACAACATACCCATGCCAGTGACAACTACACGACGCTTGGACACGATATTACACTCCGGGGATTGAGGTGATTTAAGATGAGGATAGATGAGTTAGATAAAACACAGGCGGTCGAGGTGACCGCCTGGGAGAGATTATTACTGAGCGCTAGTTACGTAATCGATAGCAGCTTGAACAGTAGTAATTTTCTCAGCTTCGTCATCTGGAATCTCAGTGTCGAATTCTTCTTCTAGAGCCATTACTAGCTCAACTGTGTCTAGAGAATCTGCACCTAGGTCATCAACGAAAGAAGCTTCGTTTTTAACTTCAGCTTCGTCTACACCTAGCTGTTCAACAATGATTTTCTTTACGCGTTCTTCGAGGTTGCTCATTTTTTCTTTTCCTTTACAGAGTTCGCTTTATGCGATGTTTTCCGTAGTTTATTCAATCTATTGAAAGTTGCAAGGTCAACTTTTCTGGTCAAACCACAATTTTCACGATTTTAACCGAAATTACGTATGATCTTGACTTAAATCATGCACAAATGTTGCACATAATTTACACCATGTACATACCGCCATTGACGTGAAGTGTTTCACCTGTGATATAAGCTGCCGCAGGTGACGCCAAAAATACCACAGCTTCAGCGATTTCGCGAGGGTCACCTAGTCGACCTGCTGGTACATTCGCCAAAGTTACTGCACGTTGGTCATCATTTAGCGCTTTAGTCATGTCAGTTTCGATGAAACCAGGTGCTACAGTGTTCACTGTAATACCACGAGACGCAACTTCACGAGCCATTGATTTAGTAAAACCAATTACGCCTGCTTTTGCAGCTGCGTAGTTAGCTTGACCAGCATTACCCATAGTACCGACTACAGAACCAACGTTTACGATACGTCCTTGACGCTTCTTCATCATGCCACGCAATACAGCTTTAGACATGCGGAAGATAGGCGTTAGGTTAGTATCGATGATGTCATTCCATTCATCGTCTTTCATACGCATAAGTAGGTTATCACGAGTGATACCTGCGTTGTTAACCAGAATGTCAATCGCACCGAACTCATCGTTGATGGTTTTCAGTGTAGCTGCAATTGAGTCAACATCCGTTACATTAAGAGCAAGACCTTTACCGTTCTCACCTAGGTACTCACTGATTGCAGCAGCGCCGCCTTCAGACGTAGCAGTACCGATAACTTTAGCACCACGCTCAACTAAAAGTTCAGCGATTGCACGACCGATACCACGGCTTGCGCCTGTAACTAGTGCAACTTTGCCTTCTAAATTCATCATAACTTCTCTATTAAGTGTTTATTTACTTAGCAGCTTCTAGTGATGCAGTGTCATTAACTGCAGCAGCTGTCATAGTTTTTACGATTCGTTTTGTTAGACCGGTAAGAACTTTACCTGGGCCTAATTCTAGTAGCTTCTCTACGCCTTGCTCATTCATAGCTTGTACGCCTTCAGTCCAACGAACTGGGCTGTACAGCTGGCGAACAAGTGCGCTTTTGATTTTTGCCGGGTCTGTTTCAGCAATAACATCAACGTTATTGATAACAGGCAGTGCCGGCGTGTTGAACTCTAGAGCTTCAAGAGCAACCGCTAGCTTGTCTGCTGCAGGCTTCATAAGGGCACAGTGAGACGGCACAGATACTGGTAAAGGAAGTGCACGTTTAGCGCCCGCTTCTTTACATAGTGCACCAGCGCGCTCTACTGCTGCTTTGTTACCCGCGATAACAACTTGGCCAGGTGAATTGAAGTTAACTGGAGACACAACTTCGTCTTGTGCCGCTTCTTCACACGCTTTAGCAATCGCTTCATCATCTAGACCGATGATTGCGTACATTGCACCAACACCCGCAGGAACCGCTTCTTGCATCAGTTGACCACGTAGCTCAACTAGCTTGATCGCTTCTTTAAAGTCGATAACACCCGCACACACTAGTGCAGAGTATTCGCCTAGGCTGTGGCCTGCTAGGTTTGCAGGTTGCTCTAGACCAAGCTCTTGCCATACACGCCAGATTGCAACAGACGCTGTAAGTAGAGCCGGTTGAGTACGGAAAGTTTCATTTAGATTTTCTACTGGACCATCTTGAACCAATGCCCATAGATCGTAACCAAGTGCTTCTGAAGCTTCAGCAAATGTCTTTTTAACAACATCATACTGTTCGCCTAGGTCAGCAAGCATACCGATAGCTTGAGAGCCTTGGCCTGGGAATACGATAGCAAATTTGCTCATAGTAATTTTCCTTTAAGCAAAGCAAAAAATTGAATAAGGCACATAAGTTATGTGCCTTGTTTGTTGATTATCGCTTGGGGTTAGAATTTAACTAACGCAGAACCCCAAGTGAAGCCGCCGCCAAATGCTTCAAGTAGAAGCGTTTGGCCACGTTTAATTCGCCCGTCGCGAACAGCCTCATCAAGGGCCGTTGGTACGGTAGCTGCCGACGTATTGCCGTGCTTATCAAGAGTAATCACAACTTGATCAAGCGACATCGTCAGCTTTTTAGCGGTTGCCGAAATAATACGGTAGTTCGCTTGATGTGGAACTAACCAATCAAGCTCTGACTTATCCATATTGTTCGCAGCTAATGTGTCTTTCACTAGCTTAGAAAGCTGAGTTACCGCCACTTTAAATACTTCGTTGCCCGCCATGTGCAACCATTTGTCCGCATCACCGCCACGCTCTGGAACTTCTAGGCTTAGAAGCTCACCATATTTACCGTCAGAGTAAATGTGAGTAGACAAAATACCTGGCTCTTCGCTTGCGCCAACAACCACCGCACCTGCAGCATCACCAAATAAGATGATAGTAGAGCGGTCAGTCGGATCACAGGTTTTTGACAGTGCATCCGCACCGATTACCAAAACGTTCTTACACATGCCAGTCTTGATGTGTTGATCAGCAACAGACAGTGCGTAGACAAAACCAGAACACGCCGCAGCCAAATCAAACGCAGGGCAGCCTTTGATACCAAGCTTGCCTTGTACCTGACATGCCGAAGACGGAAATGTGTGGCTACTGCTGGTTGTCGCAACAATGATTAAATCAATATCTTCTTTGTCGATACCTGCCATCTCAATGGCATTCTCAGCAGCGTAAAACGCCATATCCGCAACAGTTTCGTTTTCCGCTGAAATACGACGCTCTTTAATACCTGTTCTAGCAACGATCCACTCATCGCTAGTCTCTACCATTTTCTCTAAGTCTGCGTTAGTACGCACCTGAGATGGCAAGTAGCTGCCAGTACCTAAAATTTTGCTATACATGAAGACTAATAATGCCTCTCGAGTAAAACCGCTTCCAAACGATCGCTAATGCGACTGGGGACTTGTCGTTTGACCTCGTGTACTGCCTCACCAATCGCGTTGACGACTGCAGACACATCAGCACTTCCATGGCTTTTAATGACAATGCCGCGCAATCCTAACAAACTTGCGCCGTTATACTGGTCGGGGTTCAAGGTTTTTAATTCAGTAAATAGCTCAGAAAACAACATTCTGGCGATCCAACCCTTTATTGTTGAAGCCATCATGCGCGTTTTTAGCTTATCAATAAAGAGCTGAGCCGTACCTTCACACGTTTTTAAGCAGACATTGCCCACAAAACCATCACATACGACGACATCAGCAGCATCTTGAAGTAATTGATTACCTTCAATATAGCCTATGAAGTTCACAGACTGAGTATTCGACAACATTTCAGCGCATCGTTTTACAAGGTCATTGCCTTTGATTTCTTCAGCGCCGATATTCAAGATAGCGACACGAGGCACGCGACCTAAATGTTGTTCTGCTAATGCACTGCCCATTACGGCAAACTGAAACAGTGAATCCGCGTCACTAGAAACGTTCGCTCCTAAATCAAGCATCCATGTACGGTTGCCAGAAGCGGTAGGCAAAGCTGAAACCAATGCAGGCCTATCAATACCAGGAAGGAGTTTGAGTCGGAAACGAGATAACGCCATCAGTGCGCCGGTGTTGCCACCACTCACACAAGCATCAGCTTGTGACTCGGCAACCAGATCGATAGCAGCACGCATAGAGCTACCCTGACTGTTGCGTAGGGCCAGTGAAGGTTTTTCAGAATTGGAAATAACTCGATCACAATGCTGGATACTCAAACGAGAATCAGGCATTCGACCTAATGAAGATAATTGAGATGTGATCGCGTTTCGATCACCTATTAGAATGACTTTTAGCTCTGGGAAATACGACAGTGCCTGCACGGCGGCAGGCACTGTAACACGAGGACCGAAGTCCCCGCCCATTGCATCAAGCGCAACGGTTAGATTTTGCAAAGGTCAACCTTACTTGTTGATAACCTTTTTGCCGCGGTAGAAACCTTCGGCAGTCACGTTGTGACGTAGGTGAGTTTCACCTGAAGTTGCGTCTACAGAAAGTGCAGCTGTAGTTAGCGCATCGTGTGAACGACGCATGCCACGCATTGAACGTGATTTCTTGCTCTTTTGTACGGCCATTGACCCTACTCCTATGTAAATTCTTAAAGATACTTACTAATAAGTTACTTCTTTAAGTTTTTTAAAACATCAAATGGATTCGGCTTTTTATCTTCCTCAATTTCTTCAGGAAGTTCACCAAACACCAAGTTATTTGAGTTAACGCTACATTTCGCATCGTCGTGCATTGCTATTTGTGGCAATCCAAGGATGAACTCGTCTTCAACTAATTGAATCAGGTCTAACTCACCGTACTCGTTCAGATCTACCAAATCGTACTCTTCCGGTGCTTCCTCTTCACTTTTCTCGCTGTAAACAGGAGTATAAGTAAATTGGACATCGCACTCATGTGCGAAAACCTCATTACAACGTTGACACTCTAAATCGACTTCGACGTTAGCTTTACCAGAGATAACGACTAATCGTTGTTCATCAAGCCCAAATGACATTGAGACTTGCGCGTCACGTTTTACGCCTTCAGTTGTTTCGGTTAAACGCTTTAAAAGACTGACTTGAATGATACCATCCATATCGAGTCGTTTTTGAGCCGTTCTTGCCGGATCAACTGTACGCGGTATTTTTTCCTTTTGCATAGGGCGCGAATCTTATCTTCCAAATCGTGTTTAGTCAAAGGAAATGGCAAAAAAAATGTACTTTCCTACCTTTCCTGTTCAGAGCATTATGAATAGCAGGCTAAGTTACGTTATCCTGAACTAAATGCTTACACGAATTGTAAATTAAAATGAGAAATTACCAACTAGTTTTAGCTTCTACATCTCCATTTAGGCAAGAGATCCTCAAAAAACTACAGTTAGACTTTGTCACAGCGAAACCTGACTGCGATGAAACGCCACTTCCAGAAGAGACTCCTCAACAATTGGTAATGCGTCTTGCTGAAACCAAAGCCAAGTCTTGTGCTGTCGAACAACCAAGCCTAGTGATTGGTTCCGATCAAGTATGTGTGATTGACGAAGAAATCATTGGCAAACCTCATACTCGTGAGAAAGCGATTGAGCAATTGTCTCGTCAAAGTGGTAAGAGCATCACTTTCTATACTGGGATAACGGTATGGAACAGCGAGACCAATAAAGCTGACACGCGTCTCGACACCTTTGTTGTGCATTTCCGCGATTTAACTGAGCAACAGATCATTTCTTATGTTGAGAAAGAGCAGCCTTATTACTGCGCGGGCAGTTTTATGTGCGAAGGGTTAGGTATTGCATTGTTTAAACAGATGGAAGGTAAAGACCCAAACACGCTGATCGGCTTACCTCTGATCGATTTAGTCGATATGCTTGAGGCACAAGGAATGAACGTGTTGTAAGCGATACTTACCACTCTGTTGGAGATTCCCTACTCCTTCCTTCGTCAGTCTAGGGAGTGACGGAACGCGCAATTTTATCTAATCCGCTAATGATATAGAACGTGACCTTAAAAAGTCATCATCCTCAAGAGCGAGGAACGAGCGAGTTGGGGAGCTTCTGCAACATATGAAAACAAAAAAAGGTTGACGATATTCGTCAACCTTTTCCATTTGATGCATCGATACTCAATTCACGAAATATCTCGTATCTTCTTAAAGCTTACGTAAACCAGTTAAGGCTTTCTCTAGCCTTCTTTCCATTGGCGCCGAGATATCCATCTTCTCTTCGCTACCCGGGTGGGTAAACTTGATGTTGGCTGCATGTAAGAACAGACGATTCAGTCCTACTTTACCCGTATAAGCATCGAAACGGCGATCACCGTAACGATCATCCCAAGCTATTGGATGACCAGTATACTGAGCGTGCACACGGATTTGGTGTGTACGGCCTGTAATTGGGCTAGCTTGAATCAACGTCGCCTCTTGGAATTTCTCTAAAACCTTAAAGCGGGTTTCAGAAGCTTTACCATTCGGGTTCACTCGAACAATGCTATTCACTTCATTTTTTAACAAAGGTGCGTTGACGACTTTACAACTGTTCTTCCATTCGCCCATCACTAGAGCGAAATAGTATTTTTGAACCGTTTTTTCACGGAACTGTGCTTGAAGGTGTCTTAGCGCCGAGCGCTTCTTAGCAACAAGCAAAATGCCAGACGTATCTCTATCAATACGGTGCACTAACTCAAGAAAACGAGCATCAGGGCGAAGAGCACGCAATGCTTCAATCGCGCCAAACTTCAAGCCGCTGCCACCATGAACCGCAGTACCTGATGGTTTATTGAGAATCAGCATGTGATCATCTTCATAGATGATGCACTGTTCCAATTCCGAAACCTTATTGAGTTTCGTACTCGGTACGTTCTCTTCCGTTTTCTCTTCAATAGTAACGGGAGGGATACGTACTAAGTCGCCAGCTTTTAGTTTGTACTCAGCCTTGATACGTTTCTTGTTAACGCGGACTTCGCCTTTACGCACGATTCGGTAAATCATGCTTTTCGGGATGTTTTTTAATTGGTTGCGTAAGAAGTTATCAATACGCTGACCAGCCATATCTTCGTCAATGTCGACAAATTGGACTTGGGTTCTAATTTCGCTCATTGGGTTATTGTATCACTGTCACTTTTGATAATTGAGATTTTCTTAACCCTATTCTGAACTTATTTACCTAAAATCCCTGCGACTCTATCCCTAAAAGGTCATTGAAGTTCTATATTTCTTTGATTCTCCGAACAAAAAAGCACCAAGCTTCCTGCAAATTAAAATATCAATTGATAAATTATTTATAGACAGTGAGTTAGAGCTATCAAAACCCAAACAAAAACTGTTTTTTTTACCGCATTACGACAAAGCAGATTGCTGTGTTTACCGACCACTGCTATAGTTCACAGCTGCTATCAATGGATTGACTAATATTTAAACAGCTAACCATTCATAAGCAAGTAAATGAGTAGATGACTCAGATTAGACAGTGCTGCAATCGGCGTAAGACACGGTCAACTGAGTTCCTTATCGCTCTACTCACGTACACTCATGTTGAGTATTCACCGCCACATCGCGGATCATAGGCTAACTCCCTATGATGACTGACGTGCCCCAGAGCATCCCTCTCCAGCCGGGAGGCTGCACCGATAAAGCCATGGGATCTGGCACCATGAGAAACGAACTAAAGCGATAAGACCAATGATGAAAATAAGAAAAGACAATGAGAATTTCTAAATGAAAAGAATGTTAATTAACGCAACTCAAAAAGAAGAGTTGCGTGTCGCTTTGGTTGATGGCCAGCGACTGTTCGATCTAGATATCGAAAGTCCAGGTCACGAATCAAAGAAAGCGAATATCTACAAAGGACGTATTACCCGTATTGAACCAAGCCTAGAAGCGGCATTTGTTGATTACGGCGCAGAACGTCACGGTTTCCTCCCTCTTAAAGAAATTGCCCGCGAATACTTCCCTGAAGGTTATACATACCAAGGCCGTCCTAGCATTAAAGAAGTGCTAAGAGAAGGACAAGAAGTAATCGTACAAGTTGAGAAAGAAGAACGTGGTAGCAAAGGCGCTGCACTGACAACTTTCATCTCTTTGGCGGGTAGTTACTTAGTTCTTATGCCAAATAACCCTCGCGCTGGCGGTATTTCTCGTCGTATCGAAGGTGATGAACGCACTCAACTGAAAGCAGCATTAAGCACTCTTGAGCTTCCTCAAGGTATGGGCTTAATTGTGCGTACAGCGGGTGTAGGCAAAAGTGCAGAAGAGCTAGAGTGGGACTTGAACGTTCTATTGAATCACTGGGGCGCTATCAAGCAAGCTTCTGATTCAAATGCAGCTCCTTTCCTTATTCACCAAGAAAGTAACGTTATCGTTCGTGCGATTCGTGACTATCTACGTCGTGATATTGGCGAGATTCTAATCGACAGCAATACTATTTTTGAACGTGCACAAGCGCACATTCAATTAATACGCCCAGATTTCATGAATCGCGTTAAGAAATACGATGGTGAAGTACCACTATTCAGCCATTACCAGATTGAAAGCCAGATCGAATCTGCTTTCCAACGTGAAGTTCGTCTTCCATCTGGTGGTTCTATCGTAATCGACCCAACAGAAGCTCTGACTTCTATCGATATCAACTCTGCTCGTGCAACAAAGGGCGGCGATATCGAAGAAACAGCACTTAACACTAACCTAGAAGCAGCCGATGAAATTGCACGTCAATTACGTCTACGTGACCTAGGTGGTCTTGTTGTTATCGACTTTATCGATATGACTCCGGTTCGCCACCAACGCGAAGTAGAAAACCGTCTACGTGATGCCGTTCGTTTAGATCGCGCACGTGTTCAGATTGGTCGTATTTCTCGCTTTGGTCTTCTAGAGATGTCTCGTCAACGTTTGAGTCCATCACTAGCAGAAGCAAGCCACCATATTTGTCCTCGTTGTACAGGTACTGGTGTTGTTCGTGATAACGAATCTCTAGCACTATCTGTTCTACGTCTGATCGAAGAAGAAGCTCTAAAAGACAACACTGCGCAAGTTCTTGCTGTAGTCCCTGTTCCTATCGCTTCTTACCTATTGAACGAAAAACGTCGCTCAGTAAACCACATCGAGAAGAACCAAGAAGTTAAGATCACTGTAGTTCCTAACTCTGACATGGAAACACCGCACTTTGAGGTTATCCGTGTTCGTGAAGGTGAAGAGTTCGACCTACTGTCTTACTTGCTGCCTACCAAGCTAGAAGCTCTAAAAGAAGCAGAAAGCAAAGAGCCTGCAGAACAGACTATTCGTCCTAAGAAGATCGAAGAGCCAGCTCTTAAAGGCTTCGCAGCTCCTGCTCAATCAGCACCGACTCCAGCTCCAGCACCTAAAGCTGTAGAAGAGAAAAAAGCTGAATCAGCAGCGACTCAAGAACCAGGTTTAGTTGGTCGTTTCTTCAAAGCTATCGGTAGCTTCTTATTTGGCTCTTCAACTCAAGAAGAGAAAAAAGAAGAAGAGAAGCAAGAAGAGAAACCTAAGAACAATCGCAACAACGGCAACCGTCAACGCCGTGATCGTAACGATAACCGTCGTCGTAACCAACGTGGTGACCGTGGTGAACAACGTGGTGAGCGTGGTGACAATCGTAACGAAAACCGTGACAACAAACGCCGTCGTAAACCAGTTCGTGATGAGAAACCTGAAGAGCAGAAAGAAACTGCTCCACAGCAAAATCGCCAGCCTCGTAAGCCTAAGCAAGACCGTCGCAATAAGCCACGTGATGAGCAGAAGCAACGCGAAGAGCTAGCACCATCTAAATTAGCAGAAGAAGGTCTACAGCTAGCGGCAGAAGCTCAAGCTGATAAACTAGAAGCGCCTAAGGCTAAGCCAGAAGCTAAAGCAGCTAAGATTAAAGAGCGTCGTCAGCGTCGTAAACTGAACAAACAAGTTCGTATTAAAGACCAACAAGCTGAAGCTGCAGAAAACTCGTCAAATGAGTCTGCTGTTGCTAAAGAACAGTCTATTGCGAAAGAACAATCAGTAGCTCAAGAGCAAAAAGTTGCGGAACAAGTAGAAGCAACTCAAGCAAACGCTGATGAACAAACAGAACAGGAAGAGCCGAAGCAACGTCGCAACCGTCGTTCTCCACGTCACCTACGTGCAAGTGGTCAACGTCGTCGTCGCGGTCGTGATCGTCGTCCTAACCCATTCCGCCTACGTAAAGGTGGTGTAGCTTCTCCAGAGATGGCTATGGGTAAAGTGATGCCTCGCTTCATTCCAAAACCTCACCATAATCAGGCAAAACCTGAAGTGGCTGAAGTTCAAGTAGCAGTTGAAACTCAAGTTGCTGTACAAGAGCAAAACGTAGCTCAAGAGACGGCACCACAAAGTAACACAGCTATGGCTGGCGGCTTTGCATGTCCTGAACTTGCGATGGGTAAAGTCATTATCCGCCGTGAAGAAGCTGAAACTGTCGTTGAAACTCAGGTAACTGAAGCTCCTGCGGTAGTTGAAGCTCCTGTAGTCGTTGAAGAAGCACCAGTGGTTGTTGAAACTGAAAAAGTTGAAGCTCCAGTGATTGTAGAAGCGACGAAAGTCGAAGCGCCTGTTGCAGTAGAAAAGACAACACCAGTTGTTGAAGCTGAAGCACCTAAAGCTGAAAGTGCAAAAGTTGAAGAAGCGCCTGTTGTAAAAGTAGAAGCTCCTAAAGCGGCACCAAAGGCAGCGGTTGCTAAAAAACAAGCAGGTTCACCAATGACTAAAGCTCCTGGTCCTCAAGAGATCAAAGAGATTCAAGTTGTTGCGGCTCCATTCCGTACTGAGCGTTTTGTATCGAAAGGTGCAGGTAGCCAAGCAGCGTCAAATAAAGCCGGCGCAGGCATGACTAAACCTCAATACTAATGAGCTTCGCAGAGTAATCTGCAGAGAACTATCTAAGGGCGACTTATTCATAAGTCGCCCTTTTTTTATATCCACAGTTCCGATTAGTTATAATAGATATATTACTCAAAATAGGGTTCAACCTTGAACTTAATCACATTTTTGGGTAGCATTCGCGCACTTATATTTTCGACACTTAGCTATTGCCGCTCTTTTTCATCACTGTTTGGCTACGCAATACACTCGTGTCGGTAAACCCATTTTAAGCATAGCTGAGCAAACATGTTCGAATTCCCACAATTTTCAAAGCACTCTGTAAAAAATGATGTGCTTTCAGGTCTTACCGTAGCCTTAGCTCTGGTACCTGAAGCCGTAGCATTCGCCTTCGTTGCAGGCGTTGACCCAATGGTTGGTCTTTACGCAGCATTCATCGTAGGTTTAATTACTTCTGTCTTCGGCGGTCGTCCAGGTATGATTTCTGGTGCAACAGGCGCAATGGCTGTAGTAATGGTGAGCCTAGTAGCAACCCACGGCGTTCAATACCTCTTTGCGGCAGTTATGCTGGCTGGCCTTCTGCAAATTGCAGCGGGTGTATTCAAGCTAGGTAAATTTATCCGTATCGTTCCACACCCAGTAATGATTGGTTTCGTGAACGGTTTGGCTATTGTTATCTTCCTTGCTCAGCTTGGTCAATTTAAAGCGCCAGACGTAACAGGTGCCTTAACTTGGTTACCAAGCGGTCAAATGACACTAATGCTAGGTCTAGTAGCCCTTACAATGGCTATCATCCACTTCCTACCTAAGCTAACAACAGCAGTACCTTCTTCATTGGTAGCTATTGTTACAGTAACAGCTTTGGTTGTAGGCCTTGATCTTGAAACTCGCACTGTTGTTGATTTCCTACGCACTATGTCTGGTGACGAAGCTGCAACACTAGCGGGCTCTCTACCAACATTATCTATTCCAGCAGTACCGTTTAGCCTAGAAACGCTATACATCATCCTGCCTTACGCAGTGATTCTTGCTGCGATTGGTCTAATCGAATCACTACTAACGCTAACCGTACTAGACGAAATGACAAACACTCGTGGACAATCTAACCGTGAATGTGTTGGTCAAGGTATGGCGAACGTGACGTGTTCAGTATTTGGCGCGATGGGTGGTTGTGCGATGATCGGTCAATCGATGATCAACGTAAACTCAGGTGGTCGTGGTCGTCTTTCAGGTATCGTAGCGGCAGTTGCACTACTGATGTTCATCCTGTTCGGCTCTGCACTGATTGAAATGATTCCTCTAGCAGCACTTGTGGGCGTTATGTTCATGGTTGTTATCGGTACGTTTGAATGGGCAACCTTCAAGTTGGCACGTCGCGTTCCTAAGCAAGACTTCTTCGTTATCGTTCTTGTAACTGTCGTTACAGTACTAACAGACCTTGCGGTAGCAGTTGGTGTGGGTGTTGTAGCTTCTGCACTAATGTTTGCATGGCAACATGCTAAGCACATCTACGCAGACACATCGGTTAACGCTGAAGGCTCTAAAGAGTACAAAGTTAACGGTCCAATCTTCTTTGGTTCAACCGCTAACTTCCTTGAGTTGTTTGACTCATACAACGATCCACAAGATGTTATCGTTGATTTCGCAAACTCACGCGTTACTGACCACTCTGCTATTGAAGCGATCGACACGATTGCTGACCGTTACGCGGCACTAGGTAAAACACTTCACCTTCGCCACCTAAGCCAAGACTGTGTTGCTATGCTGCACAAAGCGGGTAGCTTAGTTGAAGCGAACGTTGCAGAAGACCCAATCTACAAAGTAATGTCTAAGTAAGCTTAGTCATAGCTTAAAGCTAGATTTAGAAAGGCCGACATTCAATGTCGGCCTTTTTTATATCGATGAACCTTGATACTTTATCGCCCACCAAGAACACAGCCTCTACACTATATTGAACGCAGTATCGCTTCGCTCGACTCTTCGATTAAATCCAACACTAATTCAAAGCCATTCCCCTCACCATAATAAGGATCGGGAATTTCTTGATATTGTGACTCTCCAAAACTCAAAAATAACGCGAGCTTGTATTGAAGGTGAACTGGACACTGGCTCACTAAGTCATCTAAATTCGCCTTGTCTGCCGCAAGTATCAGGTCAAACTCTTCGAAGTCATTATCTACCACTTTACGAGAAGTAATCCCTTTAAAGCTGTAGCCTCGCTTCTCTCCTGCTGATTTTGAACGTGAGTCTGGCGCGTTGCCTTGATGAAAGCCAATTGTCCCAGCGGAGTCGACCGTTACATTAATATCCATCTGCTGAGCTTTCTTTCTCAGCACCGCTTCACCTGTTGGCGAACGACAAATATTCCCCATACAAACCACGAGTATCTTTTTCATCCATAATCACCTGTTCTTCCGATGGTTTTTGCTATCGTTAAGTTAGGCTATGATAGGCGTAATCACAACTTAAAAGGATTTGTTATGTCGACCGAAGACAACAAAGAACAACGCCACAAAGCAAGACAACAGAAAGTAAAAGAGCAAGTCGATGCACGTGTTGCAGCAGCGCAAGAAGTGAAAGGACTGTTATTGGTTATTACTGGCAACGGGAAAGGGAAATCGACATCAGGTTTCGGTACGATTACACGTGCAGTCGGTCACGGTAAGAAATGTGCCGTTGCTCAGTTTGTAAAGGGAACCTGGGATAACGGTGAAAAGAACGTTCTTCAAAAACTCGATGTAGAGTTCCAAGTGATGGGTACAGGCTTTACTTGGGAAACTCAAAATAAGGCGAAAGATATTGAAGCCGCACAGCGCGTATGGAAAGAGTGCCAACGCATGCTAGCTGATGAGTCGATTGATGTGATTCTGTTTGATGAGCTGACTTATATGGTGAGTTACGGCTACATTGAATTGGATGAAGTGGTAGAAGCTCTGAATAACCGTCCTAAAATGCAATCAGTGATCATCACAGGCCGTGGAGCGCATCGCACTTTAACGGACATGGCCGATACCGTGTCTGAAGTTCGTAACGTTAAACACGCTTTCGAATCCGGTGTAAAAGCTCTGCAAGGCGTTGACTGGTAATTGCATTCAACCAGAGATCCCCGACTCGGTCATTCTTCCCTCTCGAGGATGACGACTCTTCAGTGTTACTCCCCTAAATAAGGACGAGCACCGATCGTCATTCCCTAAAACCAGGGACGAGTGCAATAGGGAATCTTTCTTGAGTATTATCGATGCCAAACAAAAGCGCCATTCCTCGTAATAAGGAATGGCGCTTTTTATATGCTATTTATTTAAAGTAGCGATTAGTTAAACAAGCCTTTGAGTAAACCATTGACTGCATCTCTAGTTTTCTCATCTTTGATCTTGTCACCGTATTTTTCTTCAAGTTTCTTAATACCACGATCAATCTCTTTTTCAGCTTTCTGTTTCAACACATCATCAAAAACAAGCCCAAATTTCGGGTCAGCCCACTGGCCGGTTACCTTAATTGGAATCGTCACATCTTTGAGATCATCAATGCTCTTACCACCCTGCCCTTCAAGCGAACCAACAATTGACGTGCGAACCAGGAAGTCGGCCGTTTCATTGATGAAGTTTGCTTTACCTTGACCTGTCACGCGTAAAAGAGGCGATTGTGCCGATAAGTCATTCGTTGAAACCCAACCTTTATCAACCTTGAGTGTTGCTTTCATTGCACTAAAATCTGTCTTTTGAGACTCATCTTTGCTTTCGACTTTTTCGCCTTTGATCTTAGCGTAGTTTTCTCTAATCAGTTGCGCGATGTTGATGCCATTAACCGCACCATCTTCAAAGTTAATCGCAATAGTACCCACCAAGTTCTTCTTGATTCCTGTTGGCGTCAAGCTCTTACCTTTAACGTTAACATCGATATTACCGGTACCTTCCAGCGTATCGTTGTTCGCTACGTCAACCAGTAACGGTTGTACTTTTACGCCTTTAATCTTTTTCTTAGCCGTGTAAGTCGCAGGCGTCTTGCGTGCATCTAATCGTGCTGTTGCCGAGATAGAGCCTTGGTAAAGATTCGAGGTAAACGATGTCAGATCTGCGATACCACGGTTAACTAAGAACGCAGTTTTCACGTTCTGCATTTTTGCGTTGTTCGCCTTGAACTTATCGATTGTGATATTACCTTTCACATCGAGCGTTTTCAGAGCTGACAGATCAGGTTCTACTTCTTTCGCAGGAGCCGAGTTATCTGAACTTGACGTCGAAGAAGCTGCAGTATTTGAAGTTGAGCCACCAGCAGAATCAGAAGGCGCAGCACTCGCTGTTTCTGATGTATTACCTAGGCCTAAGAACTCATCTAAATCGATGTTCGGGCTATGAAGAGAAAAACGAACCTTTGGTATTTCAGATAAAGTGATGTCCGCTTTACCGTCTAGTGCGATAGCGTTAGCTTGCAGCTTCTCTAGCGCAAAGCTCAAGTGACTCTTAGTTAGATCAAAGCTTAAGTCAGACAGCATATCCACTTTCATTGGTGATTGAGGAAGCGTTTCACCTTTGAATGTTGAGTCTAATGTTAACTTGTTCAGTGTAACTTTTGAGATCGCGCTATCGACAGTTAAGTCACCGCCACCTTTAAGATCAAGGTCAAGACCAGCAGCATTACCAATCACCGCATAAGTCAGTTGGTTAACCTTATCGAACTCAAACGTATTTAAGCCAATCTTCGCTGACTCGATCGATGTTGCTGGATCATTGAACTTCGCATTAAGGTCAATATTTCGTAATGCGTAGCTTGCAAAGCCTTCCGCTAATTTGAATTCAGCACTGCCATTTGCAGAGAACTTCTGTTGGTTGTTTTCACCAGAAGCCGCAAACGTCGCGGTCGTCCATGTATCAACGGCAAACTCAGAAAGACTCAAAGACACATCGTATAGCTTAGTGAATGAACCTGCTTGCTTGTCGTCCATCTCAAACAATGCGTTTGAGACAGTTACACCTGCAAGATTGATCGTCCAGCCAGATGTGTCTGTAGAAGTTTGCTCTTGAGGCGCCGGTGTTGCTTCAGAACTTGTATCCGCTGCAGGTTCAGACTCCTTAGGAGCAGACGCTTGTGTGAGCGCATCGATGTTCTTGCGACCATCTTTAAGCGTTTCTAAATAAAATTCTGCACCATCTAGAGTGATATTGCCGATCTCTAGTTGATTGCTAAATAGCGGAGTAACCGAAACATCAACGCCAACCGTATCAACCTTAAACAGGTTTGGTTGAGTGAACCCTTCAGGGTTACGTAATTCAGTTTGACCAAGTTCGAAGCCAATAGATGGGAAGAATTGCCAACTGATATCACCCTCGATCACGAGCTCTAGGCCTGTGTGTTTTTGGGCTTGTTCGACAATTAATGGCTTAAATTGGTTGGGATTCACTAACAGCACTAGTGCCAGAATTGCTGCAACGACAACAAACACTGGTACAGCTATGAAAATGAGTAGTTTCTTCATCCGCATATTCCTTGCTTAGATTCCAAAAGAAAGTGGCACTATAAAAGTGCCACTGATTCGGTAAAAAATAAAGCTAAGTGAGTCACTTAGGCAAAATTTTATTCGATTAAGACTTCAACAACTTCGCAATATGCGCTTTTAGCACATCAATCGCAATACGGTTTTTACCACCACGAGGAACGATGATGTCTGCATGTTGTTTTGAAGGCTCGATAAACTGCATGAACATTGGGCGTACTGTTTCTTGGTATTGTTTAAGTACCGTATCCATTGTTCGACCACGCTCTTCTACATCACGCTTAACACGACGTAGTAGACAGATGTCCAACGGTGTATCCATAAATACGCTTGCGTGCATTAGTTTACGAAGACGCGGGTCTGTCAGAAGCAGAATACCTTCTAAAATGATCACTTTCTTAGGAGTAAGTGTAGTCGTTTCAGAAGTGCGTGTGTGCTCTGTGTAGCTGTATTCAGGAACTTCCACGGCATTGCCACTCATTAGCTGCTGTAGATGTTCGCATAAAAGGTCATGATCTAGTGCATTTGGGTGGTCGTAGTTAGTTTTAACTCGCTCTTCCATACTCAAGTGACTTTGGTCGCTGTAATAGCAATCTTCCGTGATAACACCAATTTGATGGTCGCCTACTTTTTCGCGCAGCTCATTATAAATCGTACTCGCGATCAGGCTTTTTCCTGAAGCTGAAGCGCCAGCGATACCTACGATGACACATTGATTATTATCAGACATTAATTTGCACCCGATATGGTTTGGTGGTGGGAAGAGATAAACCGCCTGATTATAGGGGCTAAAGCATATAGATTCTAGTCGCGATGTTAGCTAATTGCAGTCAAATTGATGATCTCAATACATTTACTTAAAACAATCGTTTGCTTTCAAATAACTTAAATACAACTATATGCACAAGCCCTATGGCTATCCACCTAATCAACCGTTGTTTATCTCACCCAAACATGATTTACACACCTTTGTGATCAACCATTGCTATTCAACCATCGCTATTCAACCATCGAGAAGTTAATCGCCTCTGGTCTCGCCTTACCAGTCCAGAACATCTTCGCAGCCACGTTCTCAGCAAGCTCTAAGTAATGACGCGTGTGTTCACTGTCTGGACGACGTATAACGGTTGGGCAACCTGCATCAATATCTTCCCGTACATCAATGTGCAGCGGAATTTGCGCTAAGATATCGAGGTAAAACTCTTCTGACATGGCTTCCGCGCCACCAGCGCCAAAGATATGCTCTTTCTCGCCACAGTGGCTACAGATATGGTAGCTCATGTTTTCCACTAAGCCTGCCACTGGCACGCTCACTTTATCAAACATCGCCACACCTTTACGCGCATCGGCTAATGCCAAATCTTGAGGGGTGGTCACCACAACCGCGCCCGTCACTGGGATCTGCTGCGAAAGCGTTAGCTGAATATCACCCGTACCCGGTGGCATGTCGATAACAAGGTAATCCAATTCTGGCCATACGGTTTCATTCACGAGCTGACCTAAAGCCTTCGCTGCCATTGGGCCACGCCAGATTGCAGCATCATCTTTCGACACAAGATAGCCAATAGAATGCGTAAAAATGCCGTGCGCCTCGATTGGCATCATCCATTTGTTGTTCTGCACTTCTGGCTTTGCATCCAGTTGACCGAGCATCATCGGCACAGATGGACCATAGATATCCGCATCCAACAAGCCCACTTTTGAACCTGACTTAGATAACGCAAGCGCAAGGTTTACCGAAGTTGTCGATTTACCCACCCCACCCTTTGCCGACGTCACGGCGATAATGTTCTTAACGCCCTTCAAAGGTGTCGCGACTGTTGTTTCTAGCGCAGACGGCTTCACTTTTACTTCAAACTGAAAAGCGCTAACAAGTTGCTGTTCAATCTGGGAGTGGATCCACTGTTCCAGTTCAACCGCGAGCTGATTGGCAGCAAAAGGCAAGGTAATAACAAATGACCCACGCGGATCAACCGATACAATATTTTGGTGTAGCGCCCACTCTGGGATGAGGATTGGTGACTCGAACTCATTCAACCATGAACAGAAATCTTGCTTAGAAGTAAAGTTACGCATTGGGGCTCCTTTTTTTATTTATGCTATCACCCACGAGATGAAGACTGAACCCCTAAAAAACTAGGGGAATCCTTTGTCTGATACCTTGGCGTATCACACGTTATAAAGTAGTATTACCTCTCAAAATTTATACCTATCAAAAAAGCGAATTATTAAGTATGGCAACTGATCCAAGACAACTTTTGGTAACTTGTGCGCTTCCGTACGCTAACGGCTCTATTCACCTTGGCCATATGCTTGAGCATATCCAAGCTGATATCTGGGTTCGATACCAGCGTCTACGTGGCAACACTGTAAACTTCATCTGTGCTGACGATGCTCACGGCACGCCAATTATGCTTAAAGCTCAACAGATGGGTATCACGCCAGAAGAGATGATCGCTGCTGTTAGTGAAGAGCACCAAAAAGACTTCGCTGGCTTTGATATCAGCTTTGATAACTACCACAGCACACATAGCGAAGAGAACCGTGAACTGGCTTCTCACATCTATCTAGAACTTAAAAAGAACGGCTTCATTTCTAGCCGTACTATTTCTCAGCTTTTCGATCCTGAGAAAGAGATGTTCCTACCAGACCGCTTCGTAAAAGGTACTTGCCCTAAGTGTAAGTCAGAAGACCAGTATGGTGATAACTGTGATAACTGTGGTGAGACATACAGCCCAACTGAGCTAATTAACCCTAAATCAGCGGTTTCTGGCGCAACTCCAGTAATGAAAGATTCTGAGCACTTCTTCTTCGACCTACCTCAGTTCGAAAGCATGCTTAAAGAGTGGACTCGTTCTGGTTCTCTACAGAATGAAACTGCAAACAAAATGCAGGAATGGTTCGAGTCTGGTCTGCAACAGTGGGATATCTCACGTGATGCACCTTACTTCGGCTTCGAAATCCCAGGCGAGAAAAACAAATTCTTCTACGTATGGCTAGACGCTCCTGTTGGTTACATGGCTTCTTTCAAGAACCTATGTGACAAGCGTGACGATCTAAACTTTGACGAATACTGGAAGAAAGACAGCACAACTGAGCTTTACCACTTCATCGGTAAAGACATCGTTTACTTCCACAGCCTATTCTGGCCTGCAATGCTAGAAGGCGCTGGTTTCCGTAAGCCAAACAACGTATTCGTACACGGCTACGTAACGGTGAACGGTGCGAAAATGTCTAAGTCGAAAGGCACATTCATCAAAGCAAGTACGTACTTAAATCACCTAGACCCTGAGTGTCTACGCTACTACTACGCTGCTAAGCTAAACAGCCGTATCGATGACCTTGACCTTAACCTTGAAGACTTCACTCAACGTGTAAACGCGGATGTAGTAAACAAGATTGTTAACCTAGCTTCTCGTAACGCTGGCTTCATCACTAAGCATTTCGAAGGCAAGCTTTCTGCTGAATTTGCAGAACCTGAGCTATACAACGAATTCGTTGCTGCTGCAGAGCGTATCGGTCAGCTATACGAAACTCGTGAGTTCAGCCGCGCTATCCGTGAAATTACTGCACTAGCTGATAAAGCTAACCAGTACATCGACGAAAAAGCACCTTGGGTTCTTGCAAAAGAAGAAGGTAAAGAGAAAGAGCTTCAAGAAGTTTCTTCTGTCGGTATTAACCTATTCCGCGTGCTAATGGCTTACCTGAAACCCGTTATGCCAGAGCTTGCGGCTCGCACTGAGGCTTTCCTAAACGAAGAGCTTACGTGGGAAGCGATTGCTACTCCGCTAACTGATCACGAAATCACTAAGTTCAAGGCGTTGTTTAGCCGTATTGAACCGAAGAAAGTAGAAGCAATGATCGAGTCTTCTAAAGAAGATGCAGCCGCAGAAGCCGCTGCGAAAGAAAAAGCAGAAGCTGAAAAAGAGCAAGCAAGCCAAACTGAGCTAGACAAAGAGCCAATCGCAGACGAGATTGAATTCGATGCCTTTGCAGCAGTCGATATGCGTATTGCTCGTATTATCTCATGTGAAGAAGTACCAAAAGCGAACAAGCTACTGAAGTTCCAACTGGACATCGGTGGTGAAACTCGCCAAGTATTCTCTGGTATCAAGTCAGCGTACAAACCTGAAGAGTTAGAAGGCAAACTAACTGTCATGGTAGCAAACCTTAAACCTCGTAAGATGAAGTTTGGTATGTCTGAAGGCATGATCCTAGCTGCTGGTCCTGGTGGCAGTGACTTGTGGATCCTTGAACCACACGAAGGTGCTCAACCTGGCATGCGTGTAATGTAGCTCTGGCTTCAGTCAGATAACAAGCACTCATAGCGAAATCCCTAATGCACTTTTAACTTGAATGAGTTGATAAGCATTGGGGATTTTTTATATCTACCGAAAATAAGCGTTCTCTGTTAGAGTCGCCGTCAACTATGCTATGTAGAGTAGAAATTTGTTTGCCGACAATAACGGGCTAACCAACACCTTTTACTCTTCAAACCCTTTTTAGGAATCCCCAGTGACTAACAACGAAATCTTGCGTCGTATTCAACACGCGCTAAACCTTAAAAATGCACAGATCATTAAAGCTATCGAGCAAGCTGATGTGACCGTTGCTCATGACCAAGTGATTAATTGGCTAAAAGACGACAACGACAAGTCATGCTCTAAGATGAAAGATAAAGAGTTAGCGGTATTCCTAAATGGTTTTATCAATATTAAGCGTGGCAAAAAAGAAGGTGTTCAACCTAAACCTGAAGTTGCTCTGACTAACAACATGATTTTCATGAAGCTGCGTATTGCGTTGAACATGAAAGCAGAAGATGTATTAGATATATTAGAAGTGGTAGGCATCAGCCTAAGTAAGTACGAGATTGGTGCCTACTTCCGTAAGCCAGAGAACAAGAACTACAAAGTATGTGAAGACCAACTACTTTGCGATTTTCTAAATGGCGTGCAATTTACTAACCGTCCAGACTCAGAAGAGTTTGCAGGGTAAGTTACTGCCTATTGATACGTTTTCACCAACTATCAATAAATAAAAAGCGGCGAGATAATTTGATTATCTCGCCGCTTTTTCGTTTCTTTACGTCGTTTACTCAATAAGTAAAACAACCGAACAATACTTTTATGAAAAGACTTAGCTGTCGTCTTCAGTAAAGTTTGTCGGTAACGTTGTCTTCATCTCGTTCCAAATCTGTGCGCTTGCGATACCGTAGTTACGAATCACAAGTGGTAAATTCTCACGCTCACCGCTTTCACAAATAACAAACAAGTTTTTGTAGAACTCCATGGCTAAACGACGAGCTTCTGGGTTAGAGAAGTAGTAGCTGCCAACACGGTCGTACAACTTACGAACACCATTGAAGATCAGGCCATAAATTTGGTTACCTGAATGGAATGCTAAACGTTGGAAAAGCATGTAATCGTAGAAGTTAAAAGTTTTAGCAATTAAGATCGTTTGACGCTTCGCTTCATCTTTTTCTACGTCTTCTTTCACCGATTGTTTGATCTTGTCAGCATATGGCGACGATTCTAAGAATTCATCCCAAGTAGGTGCCGCAAGTAAAGATTCACAAGATTCAATTACGTTAGTAATCGTACGCTCTGAAGCCTCTTTATTTGCTTTGAATGCATAACGCATAAAGATAGGGCTGATATTAGTACGAGCAGCAAGCAGGTCTTCTACCATTTTACTTGCGTTATCAACGTCCAACGTCATTAATGTATCAAGGATATGAAGACCTGACGTTTCCATAAACTGATTAACTTTAGTTGGCTTACCGTGTTGGATTGTCAACCAACCATCACGAGCAAGACGCTGAAGTACTTCACGAAGCGTAGTACGTGTAACACCAATCAGCTCAGAAAGCTCACGCTCTGCGGGCAAGATAGAACCTGGAGCGAAACGGCCATTCCAAATACTTTCAATGATATACTTTTCTGCAAATCCTGCCGGGCTCTTTGCCTTAATGACCATCTACACTTCAATCCAATTTAATTATTTTGTTCTAATTTACTCATCATACCACTAGTTAACACCCTGCGGAAATACCCCCAAAAAATTTTACGCACTCAAAACCCAAGTAGAGTTAAAACTCTAAAGTTCAGCACACGTTTGCACTCAAGGTTTGGATAGCAAGCGACTACAAATCATCATTTAAACAAACCATTAACACAACAAATTCTTTTTAAAATCAATGAGATTGGTCATATTTTTAAATCTATTAATTTGCAATATTAAGTTGTAATAATCATATATAAGCCGTCGTTATTCTGTAAATTTTAATCATTTCGCTGAAATATTGATTCTAGTCGGTTTTTATCACATTTTAAGTGGTATGCTTGCGCTACTTTGATCGCGTTTCTCAACAAAAAAGAGGTATTTTTAGTGCTACAGGGGTTTTCCTGTTGACTAAATGTTATCTAAGAGTAGAGTTGCGCTCAAAAATAAGCAGTGCTTGAGTTTCTAAGGGAGTGACTTGGCAAGACCACAGAACATTACATGGAATGTAGTTTTTCTAAGTCACTGTTAGTTATAGGTTTTAACTAAACCTACAGCTCGATTCTCAAAATGTTGTATTGCTTGTCTATTCATAATCAACATAAAAGAGTATTAACATGCCGATGTCTCTCGGAAACGCTTTTATCAAAAACTTCCTTGGTAAAGCTCCTGATTGGTATAAACTTGCCATCATTTCCTTTTTAATCATCAACCCGTTTGTTTTTTTCCTAGTTGACCCATTTGTTGCGGGCTGGCTATTAGTGGTTGAGTTTATTTTCACTCTAGCTATGGCTCTAAAGTGCTACCCTCTCCAACCCGGTGGCTTATTGGCAATTCAAGCCGTCGCCATTGGCATGACTAAACCAGAAATGGTTTATCATGAGCTACAAGCAAACCTACCAGTATTACTCTTACTAGTATTCATGGTTGCTGGCATCTACTTCATGAAAGAACTACTTCTGTTCATTTTTACGAAGATCCTGCTCGGTATCCAATCCAAAATTCTACTCTCTGTCGCTTTCTGTGTCGCCGCAGCATTCTTGTCTGCCTTCCTAGATGCGCTGACAGTAATCGCCGTAGTCATTAGCGTTGCAGTGGGCTTCTACTCTATCTACCACAAGGTTGCATCAGGTAAGGGCACAACGTCTGCGCACGATCATACTCATGATGAAGAGATCTCTGAGCTAACACGTGATGACCTTGAAAACTACCGCGCATTCTTACGTTCACTACTTATGCACGCCGGTGTTGGTACTGCTCTGGGTGGTGTAATGACCATGGTAGGTGAACCACAAAACTTAGTAATTGCTAAGCAAGCGGGTTGGGAGTTCGGTGAATTTATCATCCGCATGCTGCCAGTAACACTGCCTGTTTTCTTCTGTGGTATTTTAACTTGTGCACTTGTCGAGAAATTCAAAGTGTTTGGCTACGGTGCAGAGCTGCCAAATAACGTTCGCCAAATCTTAGTTGAATTTGACAACAAAGAACGCGCAAATCGTACAAAACAAGATGTAGCTAAACTATGGGTTCAGAGTGCAATCGCAGTTTGGCTTATTGTTGGCCTTGCGCTTCACGTCGCTGAAGTCGGTTTGATTGGCCTTTCAGTGATCATCTTAGCTACAGCGTTTACAGGTGTAATTGAAGAACACTCGATGGGTAAAGCCTTTGAAGAAGCACTGCCATTTACTGCACTTCTTGCCGTCTTTTTCGCGGTTGTTGCTGTAATCATCGACCAGGCTCTATTTAAGCCAGTAATCGATGCCGTACTTCACGTTGAAGATAAAGGCGCACAGCTCGCACTCTTCTACGTAGCCAACGGTATTTTGTCGATGGTTTCAGACAACGTATTCGTCGGTACGGTTTACATCAACGAAGTTAAAACAGCTCTGGTTGAAGGCGTCATCACTCGTGACCAATTTGATCTGCTTGCTGTTGCTATCAACACAGGTACCAACCTACCTTCTGTTGCTACGCCAAACGGCCAAGCTGCATTCCTATTCCTATTAACGTCAGCACTTGCTCCGTTAATTCGACTGTCTTACGGCCGCATGGTCATCATGGCTTTGCCATATACTCTCGTATTAGCACTTGTTGGCCTTGCCGGTATTGTGTTCTTCGTAGAACCGATGACAGCATGGTTCTATGATGCAGGTTGGATCATTCACCGTACGGGTGAAGTGGTAGCTCCAGTTATCTCCGGTGGCCACTAACCCGGATTTCTATCGCTAAACACAATAGGTGCATCTAACTAATCAAAAATATTAGTTGATTAGGAAACTTATCCAAGATAAAAAGCTCTGAGTAATCAGGGCTTTTTTATTTTATTGACAGGATTAAATTCGTGAACTTTTTTGCAATGCTCAAAGACTTCTCTAAGGGACGTTTATCTTGGCTTTTACTGCTGGCTTTTATTGTCTTTTTTGAAGCATGTGCTCTTTTCTTTCAGCACGTGATGATGCTTGGCCCTTGCGTAATGTGTATCTACGAGCGCGTTGCTATGCTCGCTATCGGCATCGCAGCAATGATTGGTGCTATTGCCCCGCATAATCCGATTTCACGTTGGCTAGGTCTACTTGGTTGGGGGTTAGGTGCGTATAAAGGGTTGATGCTTGCTTTAGAGCACGTTGACTACCAGTTTAACCCGTCTCCTTTCGCTACCTGTGACCTGTTCGTGACCTTCCCTAGCTGGGCACCTCTAAACCAATGGGCTCCGTGGATGTTTGAGGCCTACGGCGACTGCAGCAAGGTTGTATGGCAGTTCTTAGAACTTTCAATGCCTCAATGGCTAGTGATTATCTTCGCGGGTAACTTGGTTGCTTTCGGTTTTGTAGTGATTTCTCAATTCGTTAAATCGAAGAATGACTAACAATTAGCACATCATGTTAAGAAACGAAAAAGTCGACATTACGTCGACTTTTTATTATCTATTAACAATGCAATTAAGATTTTTTACCACAGCACTGTTTAAACTTTTTACCACTTTCACACGGGCAAACATCATTTCGGCCGATGCCCTTAAACGGATTCACACTTTGAGATTTATTTCCGAGCATCGCTTCATCCGCTGCTAGCGCAACTTCTGTCACCATCAAATCGACTTGCCCGACGAGATCATTCAAAGTTGGCGGGGTTTCTAATCCAGCTGCTTTCATTTGCTCGATTGTCTGTTCTTCATCAATCGCCAGCATGAATGTTGTTAACATTGCTTGTAGCATGCGTAATGTGCCATCTGCGATTGACGTTTCCTGCCACTGTTCTTCAATCGTCGGCCAGACCATCATAAAACCTTCAGAAAAATCGGCTAGCTGTTCAGCAAAATTATCTGCATCAAGCACTTCTGTAAGCAAATATTCACTTCGCTGAATGAGGTTATGTTGGCGATTAATTTGCTCGGTGGCTTTAGGAACGAAGTCCTGACCAGTTTCAGGAATAGCTATAGGTAACCAAGCCTCTGGATCAAGAGGTTTAGTTGCAAGGTTAGATGCAAATATAGCACCTTCTACAAACTGGGCTGTTACGTCGTTAATTGAGTCAGGAAGACTCAATAATTGATACTTCATATTACTTCACTAGTCGGTCAATTCTGTTGTCTCCATTATACCCACAAGGCTAACAATTAGTAATTATTCGTATAGCTCTATGATTAATTACACCTACCAGTAGCCACGCAAACATTATCTTTAGTTCAATTCAGCAAACTAAACTTATTTCATTTTGAAAATTTAAGTTTGAAGTGTAAAAGAGTCATTGAAATATTTAGTTATATATAGAATACATTATGAAACAACACCAAAATGGTTTTACTTTGATAGAGCTAGTCTCTGTCGTCGTTATTTTAGGCATACTTGCCGTTACCGCAGCTCCTCGCTTTCTAAATTACCAACGCGATAGCCATGAAGCTATAGCTCAAGGTGCTTTTTCTTCTTTTCGAACTGCGGTTAACCTTTACCACTCACAGTGGCTTGTTGATGGAGAGCCTGATTTTAATCAAGATGTCGATTATGGTGAAGGCAGCGTTTATCCTTCATCGACTGGTTTTCCAATCGCTGTTGATCAACTACCGATTAATTCGGGGACTGCAATTAGAGGGAGTGACTGCGCAAGGCTTTGGCGGGCGCTCATGAATACTGACCTCACCGTTAGAGATCACGGTAGCTCAGTATTCCCTTCAGAAGAACCGATCGTTGCTTGGTATACATCAGATCCAAGCTGCTATTACTACTACACTGATGGTTACTCGCTAGGCGAAGATTTACCAAGGCTCAACTACTTCCCTCTAACCGGTGAAATAACTGTTACGTCAGATTCACCTAGCTCATAGTGACAAGCTTTTAACTTGCCCGTACAATCACGCGTCTTAATTTTCGATCCATTCAGTTTCGGTAAAGCAAATGCGAGTAATACTTGGCCCTATGGAGGGCGTTTTAGACCATCTAATGCGTGAAATTCTCACAGAGATCAATGATTACGATCTCTGTGTGACGGAATTTGTGCGCGTAGTTGATCAACTTCTTCCTCCGCATGTTTTTCACCGTATTTGCCCTGAATTGCATCAAGGCTCTCAAACCATGGCTGGTGTTCCAATCCATCTCCAGCTTCTAGGACAACACCCAAATTGGATGGCCGAGAATGCTTTTCAAGCTGCTAGTTTAGGCGCTAAAGGCATTGATCTTAATTTTGGTTGCCCTGCAAAAGCGGTAAACAAAAGTAATGGCGGTGCGTCACTGCTAAAAGAACCAGAACTCATCTATCAAGTGGTGAAGTCTTGTCGAGATGCGGTGCCAGCACACATTCCCGTATCTGCAAAAATTCGATTGGGTTGGGAGCACCCGGAAGAGTGCTTTGAAATTGTCGACGCTATCGAACAAGCAAAGGCAGACGAACTCACTGTGCATGCAAGAACCAAAGTTGGCGGCTATAAAGCCAGCGAAATTAAATGGGATTACATCAATCAAATAAGAGAAAAAACGTCTCTACCTTTGATTGCTAATGGGGAAATCTGGAACTATCAAGATGGTCAAGATTGCATAGAAGCCACTGGCGTCGATTCATTGATGGTCTGTCGTGGCGCTTTCAACATTCCAAATCTTGGCAACGTCGTTAAGCACAACCACCCAAAAATGCCGTGGAATAAAGTCATCGAACTTTTGCTACGCTATTCAGAGTTTCAAATAAAAGGGGACAAAGGCATGTACTACCCCAATAGAGTGAAGCAGTGGTTTGTTTATCTAAGTAAAGGCTACCCTGAAGCGAACGAACTATTTAAAGAAATTCGCACTTTCAAGAAAGCGCCACCTATTGTGGAGCGCCTTCAGCGTTATCAAGAGGAACATCGCCAAACTGTGTGAGTTAGTTCCCCTTCTTCTCTAACATAGAAGTTCAATAGCGTGGTTAAAATACGATGCGGTCTTTACCTGTCGTCTTAGCCACGTACAACTTTTCATCCGCGTGTTTGAATATCTCTTCAAAGCTTAGGTTATTATGCTCAGCTTCAGTAATACAAACACCACCAGAGACAGTAAAACCATTAGGTACAATGTTAGCTGAGTTTGCACAGACAGCATTTTTAACACGCTCTAATGTCCTCATTAACGTTTCACGATCATCACCTTTAAGATAAACGACAAACTCTTCACCACCAAACCTTGCTGCTACATCACTACTTCGAATGCTATTACTTATCTGGCGGGACATGTAGCGAATAACATCATCCCCTTTGTCATGCCCAAAGGTATCATTAATCAACTTGAAATTATCAATGTCAAATACAGTCAAGGCGAATAACTGGTCATGCTCCACACTGCGCCAAAAAGCTTCCAATCCTCTGCGATTTAGCAGCCCGGTCATCGGATCTTTAGCTGCTAGCTCTTTGAAGTAACCACGTTCAATATTGGAGTTAACGAAGAAAAAGAGCGTTACAGAGAATAGATATACGATGATAGCGACAATCAGACTGTCTTTCTCGTAGACAAAAAAGTGCTCTACCTCTTTGGCAAAATCTAATTCGTAGTACATCGCGTGATGAGAGGTGACTCCTTCCAGTTGTATCGCGCGATAGAAAGTAGCGCTATCAACCGGATTAACCAAGGTGGTATCAATAATATCGATTCTACCGGCTAAGTGCTCATTCGAACTCGCAAGCAATTTACTGGCGTCAATCTCAACAGAAAGCATTCCTTGATGTATCCCCTTATGAAACACCGGAATCGTCATGCTTATCATACGGTCAAGAGAGTCAAATCGATACGCAGGACCCGTTAAAGTCAATTGTTCTGGATTGTTGGCGGTTCTTTGCCAATACGGGCGGCTTTTTATGGTCGAAAGTAGTTCTTTCCCTAGCTCTTTAGCAAAGTCTTCTGGCGAAGAGATCACATACCCACGAGTATCAATAAAGTGTACGCCGTTGTGATATTCATCAAGCTGGGACAAAAATGAAAGAATTGGCGCGAGAGCAATTTTTTCTGACGCACTTTTATAGCTATCACTGGTTTCATTACAAAGGGGTTCTTGACCAACCAACATATAGTCGATATCGACAGAGGGGATATCTGCGGTTTTTCCGTCAGCAAGAAGTAATACGTCAATGGGCCAAATTCGGCAAATACCGTCAACCACTTGCTTATTGTGATCAAGGAAAAGAGGGTTTCCTGATTTGTAGTAATTAGAGAAGCTGTAATCTAGAGCGGTAACAATTTTGGTCGTTCGTTTAAACACTTCTTCAATACGCTGAAACTCACTGCTGATGTCTTTTTCAACCGCATCAAAATAATTTTTTCCTATCAGCCCAAGTAACATGGTCGCGATCACAGCGGGAAAGCCGAAGACAAAGGTAAGGCTAAAGTGCCTATTTACTTTCATAGAATGTGCTCTTAGCGCTCAGTTATTTTCATTAGTTCCATTAATATTATGACATTAATCGACAGCCCTCTCGATGTAAAATAATGTAAGTTGGTATTAACGATGCACCTATCGGGTAAATAACTACTTAAAAATGAATAAAATAGATCGCAGCTAATGGTGAGAGTCGACTAATGTTGTTCATTATGATGGTTTAAGTCCCTGTTAACAAAGTGACTTATCAAACATGATTTTTTTGATGTAAATACCTATTAACGACTGACTATCGCACGATCAACCACAGACTTAGGTAGCGTCAAACCAAGCATACGAGCGGCATCTAGGTTAACTACCAACTGAGAGCTTTGAGCCGTTTTAACACTCAACTTCCCTGGTTTTTGTCCGTCCAAAATAGCGGCCACATAATCAGCGGTCTGCACCCCAACGTCATAGTAATCTAGACCTAACCCAGCTATTGCTCCCTTGCCAACATAAGACGTTGCTCCTGCAACCACGGGTGTGCCAGCTTGGTTTGCTGCATTTATAAGTCCTTCAATACCGCTTGCCACCGTGTTATCGGTTAGCGCGTAGATAACATCAGATTTTTTAGCCACGGATGCTGTTTTTTCTTCTACATCATCGATAGTCAACGCTTTAGCAGTATGCAAAGTAAAGCCAAAGTCTCGTGTAGACTGCTTTAACAGCCCTACTAAAGCAACAGCATTTGCCTCTGCTGGGTTATAAACCACACCGACTGAAACTGCATTGGGGAGTAGCTCTTTAATAAGAGATACATGTTGGGAAATAGGTGATAAGTCAGAAAGGCCCGTGACATTTCGTCCCGGCTGCTCCAATTGTTTAACAAGTCTTGCTCCGATAGGGTCTGTCACCGCGGTGAACACAATCGGGATCGTTCGAGTCGCTGAAACCAACGCTTGAGAGGTCGGTGTCGCGATGCCAACTAATACATGAGGGTTCTCACTAACTAACTCTCTGGCTATTTTTGCTGCCTGAACGGGATTGCCACCAGCCATTTCATAAGAAAACTCTAAATTTTTACCCGGTTCGTAACCTTTTGCTCTCAATCCTTCAAGAAGTCCTAGACGTGTTGCATTCAGATCTGGATGGTCAACAACTTGTGAAACCGAAACTTTGGCAACGTTCGCCATGACATTGCTTGTCCATAGCAACAACAGACAACTTACGACCGCTGCCAATACCTTTTTTACAGAACTCATTATCGCTCCCTGAATCAAGCTCTGCTCATTATTGCTCGCTCAAAGAGAACAACATCACTATTGATATTATTACCTGTAACCATTGATGACTTGAAGTTATATTTAACAAAAACACAACAAGGCTCGAAAAATGCGTGAAATAGTGAAAGGCAGAATTTGAAAAGTAAGAAACTACATGAGTAGTAAGAGAAAAAAGGAATGAGGGGGAGCGAGATGAATAAAAACGAAGTGAAAATATTAAAGTCAAACCTGAGAACAAACCATCAATGAAGAATAGTTGCTCTCAGACAAGAGGAGAGTTGAAACTCATTAGAACCAACGTTCCATTGAGGATTTATCTAGCTGACGAAATGCGCGATTTAAAATGATCGCCAATTCTTTATAACGAGGGCGCGACTTCATTGGCTCTAACGCAAAACCCGTTTCAGTGATCTTCTCATGAAGTTCGCGATACCACGAGACTAGCGCAGGTGGAAGTTGTGTGTTTGAGCGATTACCTAACCACCACATGCCTTGAAGCGGTAAGCTGATTGCAAACAAAGCCATGACCACAGCTTGTGGCATCGCTTGGTAATTATTAAAGACCATTTGTGTAAGAACACTAATAGCAGCAATCGCAGGCATCACTTTCACGCCAAAACGGGTCGCTTTAATAATGCGCTGTTCTGGGAAGATCGCGTTTAACTCTTTTCGGACGGGCCAGAGATCCATGTACTTTTGGCCATCTTTTAAACTACTCGCTAAACCAACTCTATTGCTCATATGAGTCTCCCATTAAAAAAAAGTTGAAATCATCAACTAAAAACACAAAAATTTGACGAAAAATAATATTCTTTCAAATTTTTTTGTTATATTTGCACAATATCGCTATTATTTGCAGGCCTCAATCTCATTGTTGCCCTTATTTACAATTTAAGCAACTTTGAGAAGACTTCTGCAAGGAATGCACAAGCCTCTTTTTGATAAAGAGCGCTTTCACTTTATACGGAAATTAACGTTTTTTTGACCAAGGTTAGTACGCAAGCCTATGTGCTTCGACTATTCTTGAGATTAATTTTCATCCTTAACTGATTTCGATCAGAAAAATAAACAGGTAGTCATTAATGTCTAAGCTAGTTTTAGTTTTAAACTGTGGTAGTTCTTCTCTTAAATTTGCTGTAGTTGACGCAGTATCTGGTGACGAGCATCTAACAGGTCTTGCAGAATGTCTGCATCTTCCTGAAGCTCGTATCAAGTGGAAACTTGATGGTAAACACGAAGCTCAACTAGGTAATGGCGCAGCACACGAAGAAGCACTAGCCTTCATGGTAGAAACTATTCTTGCTTCTAAGCCAGAACTTTCTGAAAACCTTGCAGCAATCGGTCACCGTGTTGTGCATGGTGGTGAAAACTTTACTTCATCAGCACTAATCACTGATGAAGTAATTAAAGGTATCGAAGATGCAGCGACTTTCGCTCCTCTTCACAACCCTGCGCACCTTATCGGTATTAAAGCAGCTCAAAAATCATTCCCAGCACTAAAAAACGTTGCTGTATTTGATACTGCTTTCCACACGACAATGCCAGAAGAAGCTTACCTATACGCGCTTCCATACAACCTATACACAGATCACGGTATTCGTCGTTACGGTGCACATGGTACATCTCACCTATTTATTACTCGTGAGTGTGCCACGCTTCTAGACAAACCTATTGAAGAAGTTAACATCATTAACTGTCACCTAGGTAACGGCGCATCTGTTTGTGCAGTCAAGAATGGCCAATCTGTAGATACTTCTATGGGCCTTACTCCTCTTGAAGGTCTTGTAATGGGTACTCGCTGTGGCGACCTTGACCCTGCTGTTATGTTCCACCTACATGACAAACTTGGCATGAGCGTTGATGAAATCAACACAATGTTCACTAAAGAGTCTGGCCTACAAGGTCTAACTCAAGTAACTTCTGACTGTCGTTTCGTTGAAGACAACTACGGCGAGAAAGAAGAAGCTACTCGTGCAATGGACGTATTCTGTCACCGTCTAGCTAAATACGTTGCAAGCTACACTGCAACCCTAGAAGGTCGCCTTGACGCTATCGTATTCACTGGTGGCATCGGTGAAAACTCAGCGCCAATCCGTGAAATGGTTCTTAACCGTCTTGCATTCTTCGGTATCGAAGTAGATAGCGCAGCTAACCTTAAAGCTCGTTTCGGCGGCGAAGGTACTATCACGACTGAAAACAGCCGTGTACCAGCAATGGTTATCTCTACTAATGAAGAGCTAGTGATTGCAGAAGATACAGCTGAACTAGCAGGTCTTTAATCGAATTTTCTGACTAGCTTCACTCGACGCTAGTCAGATTTTTATCTAAGAAAAATGGGGCTCAACTTTTATTCCTACCCCTATATAAATGTTGGTAGGAACAGGAGTTGAGCTTTTTTCATTCCAATAGTTAAAGGTACTCCTCAATGTCCCGTACTATTATGCTTATCCCTACAAGCGCTGGTGTTGGTCTTACTAGTGTAAGCATGGGTGTTCTTCGCGCGATGGAGCGCAAAGGCGTAAGTGTTTCGTTCTACAAACCAATCGCTCAACCTCGTAGCGGTGGCGATCAACCAGATCTAACATCAACTATCATTAGCACAAACAGCGACATCAAGATTGGTGAACCAATTGCGATGACTAAAGCTGAAGCGTTGATCGGTAGTGAAAAAATGGATGTACTTCTTGAATCTGTTGTTGAGCAATACAACAAAATCAACAAAGACGCTGAAGTAACGCTAATCGAAGGCCTAGTCCCTACTCGTAAGCACCCGTTTGCAAACCAAGTGAACGCAGAAATCGCAAAAACGCTTGGCGCAGAGATCGTATTCGTTGCGACTCCTGGTACTGACAACCCTACGCAACTTAAAGAGCGTATCGAAGTAGCATGTTCTAACTTCGGCGGTACAAAAAACAAGAATATCAAAGGCGTAATCATCAACAAGCTTAATGCTCCTGTTGATGAAGCTGGTCGTACTCGCCCTGACCTATCTGAAATCTTTGATGATGCAGACAGCGCTCAGCAAGCGAACCTTGAAGTAATGCAAATCTTCAATTCTAGCCCTATCCGTGTTCTTGGCTGTGTGCCATGGAGCATCGACCTAATCGCAACTCGTGCGGTTGATATGGCTAAGCACCTTAACGCTGAAATCGTTAACGAAGGTGAAATCTCAACTCGTCGTATTAAGAGCATCACTTTCTGTGCACGTTCTCTACCGCACATGATTGAGCACTTCAAGCCAGGTTCACTGCTAGTAACTTCTGCAGACCGTCCTGACGTTATCGTTGCTGCGGCTCTTGCTGCGAAAAACGGTGTTGAGATTGGCGCAATCCTACTGACTGGCGGTTACGACATTCCAGAAAGCATTGCTAACCTTTGCGCACCAGCATTCGCTTCAGGTCTACCGATCTTCAAAGCTCAAGGTAACACTTGGCAGACGTCTCTAAACCTACAGAGCTTCAACCTAGAAGTTCCTGCTGACGATAAAGAGCGTATCGAGTTCGTTAACGATCACGTTGCAAGCCACATTGATGGCCCTTGGATTGATTCTCTATCTGAAGGTACTCAAGGCATCCGTCGTCTAAGCCCACCAGCATTCCGTTACCAGCTAACTGAATTTGCTCGTAAAGCGGCTAAGCGCATCGTTCTTCCTGAAGGTGACGAGCCACGTACAGTTAAAGCTGCGGCTATCTGTGCTGAGCGCGGTATCGCAACGTGTGTACTTCTAGGTAACCCTGAAGAAATCCGTCGCGTTGCAGCGCAGCAAGGTGTTGAGCTTGGCGCTGGCGTTGAGATCATCGATTCTGCATCAGTTCGCGAAAACTACGTAGCTCGTCTAGTAGAACTTCGTGGCGCTAAAGGCATGACTGAAGTTGTTGCTCGTGAGAAGCTAGAAGACTCAGTATTCCTAGGTACTATGATGCTTGAAGCTGGCGAAGTTGACGGCCTAGTTTCTGGTGCTGTTCACACAACGGCGAACACTATCGTTCCTCCGTTCCAGATCATCAAGACTGCTCCTGATGCTTCTATCGTATCTTCAATCTTCTTCATGCTTCTGCCTGATCAAGTGCTTGTATACGGTGACTGTGCGATCAACCCAGATCCAACAGCTGAACAGCTTGCTGAAATCGCTATCCAATCTGCAGATTCTGCTGCGGCATTCGGTATCGACCCACGCGTTGCTATGATCTCTTACTCTACTGGTGAATCTGGTAAAGGTGCAGACGTAGATAAAGTGCGTGAAGCAACCAAACTTGCTCAAGCGAAACGTCCTGATCTAGTGATCGACGGTCCTCTTCAGTACGACGCAGCAATCATGGAAAACGTAGCCGCTTCTAAAGCGCCTAACTCTCCAGTTGCAGGTAAAGCGACAGTATTCGTATTCCCAGACCTAAACACGGGTAACACGACTTACAAAGCGGTACAGCGTTCAGCAGATCTAGTGTCTATCGGTCCAATGCTTCAAGGTATGCGCAAGCCAGTAAATGACTTGTCTCGTGGCGCTCTAGTAGACGACATCGTTTACACAGTGGCTCTAACGGCTATCCAAGCAGACCAAGCAGCTCAAGCTGAAGAAAAAGTAATTAACTAATTACTTTTCTCTCGCTCTAAAATGCGTTAAAAACATTCAAGCCCGTGCAATTGCATGGGCTTTTTTCCATCACAAATTAGTGGCAATCAAAAACGTTAAACATACTGGAGGTTAATTGAACAGCGTAAGCAGGTACGGCTCACCCTTTCATATCAAATCACCCAAGAGCTGCATTTTCACTTTTAGCTAAATCACTGATTTATCAAGTTGCCTTTTTCTTTCCTTTCTATTATTAACCTACCGTACGTTTGTCGGAAAAATGCGATCTTTGACGTTTTATTCTTCGCAATGATGATTAGTTTTGTTATATTATTTTACATAATAAATAAACTTCTTTGTATTTCATAACACTATGACGTCAGATACTCGGCTGATCGCGTTGATCAAATGGCTCCCAGTTAGCTTTATCGCACTTTTTTCACTCGTACTGATTTCTTCATTTCTGTACAACTCACACCTATCTAATCAAAAACAATTAGTGAGAGCTGAACAACTATTTAAAGATCAGCACAAGCAATTGCTTAAAAGCCAAGTCGACGTCGCAAAAAGCCAAGTTCTCTATTTAAAATCAACCACCGAGTCAGAACTAAAACAAGTCGTAAAAGAACGATTAGAAGAAGCACATCGAATCTCGACTCGTCTCTACGAAGACAACAGATCACAGCCAAAAGAAATAATCGAATCCATCATTAAAAGTGCGTTAAAAGACATTCGCTTCAATAGTGATCGTGGTTACCTTTTTATTGTTGATCGCCAAGCTAAAGGTATTATGCACCCATTCTGGCCCCATCTCGAAGGGCAGGACCTTTCCACGCTTAAAGATACGCGAGGCACTCCCATCGTCACAGAAATGGTCAAACTGTCGCTTGAGAAGAAAACAAGTTTCTACAGATGGTGGTTTCACAAACCAGGTGACAGCAAGACAGAGTACGAAAAAATTGGATATTCTGTCTACTTTGAACCACTAGACTGGGTTATAAGCTCCGGTGATTATGTCGTTGATGTTGAAAGTGACCTAAAACAACAATCATTAAATTGGCTGAAAAACTTAACGCTTCCTGGTTCTGATCAGCTTTTCGTACTCGACAAGCAAGGCGTATTTTTGGCGCACGAGTCGCAAGAACTCATTGGGTCAAAACATCCTACATTTCAGTTAATTATTCAAAGTCAAAACTCAACTAATTCACTCCAAGAACGATTTATCAGCCTCGATAACGGGTTGGCTAACAATCGTTCGCAAGACACCATTAACTATGTAGCAAAAATTCCAGACTGGGAGTGGTATATCGTTGGTAGTGCTTATACCCAAGCCATTGAACAATACTCTATCGCACACAAACTGGTCACCGAAGAATCACTAAAGCACGATACGATTGAACTCATCATTTATAGTGCAGCAAGCTTCCTAACTTTGCTGGTCATTAGTTTCTATATGGGTAATGCCATCGCACGACGTTTTACTACCTTCCAAAACAGAATTAAACATGACTTCCATAAACTAGAGCAGAACCGTAAAGAACTCTCTTACTTGGCTCACCACGACTCACTCACCGGTCTTTACAACCGAACTGCATTAAAAGAGAGCTTTGCGGTCATACAAGAAAGAAACATACAAAATACGACTAAAATCGCTGTACTTTTTATCGACCTAGATGATTTTAAAAATATTAACGACGCTCATGGTCATGCCTATGGGGATCAACTGCTCAAAAACATTGCTCAAACTCTACAACATTTAACTGAGCCGAATGAAATGTATTTCCGTTTTGGCGGGGATGAGTTTATTGCGATTATAGACAATCTACCGACAGCTGAATCTTTGACACCAATTCTTAACAAGATTAAGCAGGCAATCGAACGCTCATACAATATCAAAGGGGAAAGCCTATCGATTAAGACAAGCATCGGCGTATCGTTATCCCCCGATCATGCAGACAATATAGAAATGTTAATATCTAAAGCTGATATGGCACTCTATTTCGCTAAACGTACAAGCAAAGGCATTATTCAATTATTTAACGAGTCTATTTCCGATGATATTCACAGTAAGCTTGAGATTGAGAACGCGCTTAACTCTGCCTTAGATAACAAGGAGCTTTACGTTCACTATCAACCTCAGATAAGTATACATTCAGGTGAAGTATTAGGAGTAGAAGCGCTTTGTCGTTGGCAAAACAAAAAGTTAGGATTTATTCCACCTGACGTATTTATCAGCATGGCGGAAAAAACGAATCTAATTAATGACATTACGTTCTTTGTCGCTGAAACGAGCATGCGTGATATTAGCACTATCAATAATCAACTAGGCGTATCCCTGTCGTTATCGATCAATCTCTCACCGGCTGTTTTTACTCACAACCACTTGGTAGAACGTTTCTCTGAACTCGCAGCCAAGTACGCTTTGTCTCCGTCAAAAATCAAGATAGAGATTACAGAAAGCGTACTTGTCGAAGATCTGCAAGCCGTTACGCTAGTAATGAACCGCTTCCAAGCACTAGGAATGCAAGTTTCCATCGACGATTTCGGCACAGGATATTCGTCATTAAGCTATATTGCCTCCCTGCCTATCAATGAGATCAAGATAGATAAATCATTTATAGATACTATTGATACCGATGAGAGGCAATTTGCACTGGTTGAAGCGATTACTTCTCTAGCAAGTATTTTCAATTTCGACTTGGTCGTGGAAGGTATTGAGACTCAAGCACAGCTGCAGTCTATTAAGCAATTGTACTGTAGCGCAGTTCAGGGCTACTACTACTCACGTCCGGTAAGCGCAACAGACCTCGTTAAGTATCTAGAGCTACAAAATCAAAGAGAAGCCTTTGAAGTTTAATTCGATATCAGCCTAATCCTATGTTCCGATAAGTTAAATTAAATAGCTGCGTTTATGGGGTGACTCTAAATCAAGGAAAGGCCCTTTGGGGACAACTTGAGTTGGGTTGATACCGGTGTGACTGTAATAGTAGTGACGCTTGATGTGATAAAAGTCGGTCGTCTCTTTGATGCCTTCGACCTGGTAGAGCTCTTTTAAGTAGCCCTGAATATGGACGTAGTCTGAAATTCGCTGCTTATTACACTTAAAGTGCCCAACATAAACGGCATCAAATCGAACCAGAGTGGTAAACAAGCGCCAATCCGCTTCTGTAATCTCGTTACCCGCTAAATAGCGATGTTCGCTAAGGTGAGCGTCTACTTTGTCTAAGGCTTCAAATAACGCACCATACGCTTCTTCATAAGCTTCTTGTGTGGTTGCAAAGCCAGTACGATAAACACCGTTGTTGATGCTTGGATAGATGTAGTCATTCCACTCATCAACCTTCTTAGCCAATTCCCACGGATAGTAGTCATCGGTGTTGCCTGTCAGTTCATTAAATTCTGAGTTGAACATGCGGATAATTTCAGAGGATTCGTTGCTCACGATGGTGTTGGTTTTCTTATCCCATAGCACAGGCACCGTCACTCTACCCGAGTAGTCAGGTTTGGCTTGAGTGTAGATTTGATGCATGCGCGTATGGCCGAACAGAGGTTCAGGTAACCCCATTTGCCAACCATCACTCATCATGTCTGGGCAAACAACCGTCACGTCAATGTGATCGGTTAGGTCTTTAAGCTCTCGGAAGATAAGGGTGCGGTGCGCCCAAGGGCAAGCCAATGATACGTACAAGTGATAACGGCCGCTTTCAGGCTGAAACTGCGCGGACGCTTTATTCTCTACCCAGTGACGAAAGCCTGCATCTTCGCGAACAAACTTGCCACCGCTTTCTTTGGTGTCATACCAAACGTCATGCCAAACACCTTCAACTAACTTACCCATATCCAAACCTCTGTCATCCAAACTTTTCTCTAGTATAAAAAAAGCCAACTTTTTCAAAACTAGAAGAAGTTGGCTTAGTTGTTCAAATAATTTGATGAAGGTGAAGATCCTCGAATACGTAAGCATAAAAAAAGCGCAACCTATAAAAAGTTGCGCTTAAGCCTGTCACAGGCTGAACCGTATCAAACGGGTTCTAGACTTGTACGTGCAAGCAAGATACTGCGTGTACGTCATCGCCTTGAATGGTTGGCTTGGTTTGCGCGCAGGCCTCGGTTGCTTCAGGGCAACGAGTACGGAACACACAACCCGATGGTGGGTTGATTGGCGATGGTAAATCACCTTCCAACATCTGAATCGTTTTGCTGCGCTCTAAGCGAGGGTCTGGGATCGGAACTGCAGACATCAATGCTTTGGTATATGGGTGCTTAGGATCTGAGAACAAGGCATCTGATTCACCTAGTTCAACAGCATTACCTAAGTACATCACCAATACACGGTCAGAGATGTGTTTCACAACCGACAAATCGTGCGCGATGAATACCAAAGACAAACCTAACTCTTTCTGTAGTTCCATAAGAAGGTTTACTACTTGAGCTTGGATAGAGACATCCAGAGCAGAAACCGGCTCATCACAGATGATCATCTTAGGCTTCAAGATAAGTGCACGTGCGATACCGATACGTTGACACTGGCCACCAGAGAATTCATGTGGGTAACGGTTGATTACGTTTGGTAGTAAACCAACCTTTGCCATCATCTCTTTAACTCGATCTTTCACGTCCTGTTTAGAAAGCTCTGGATAGAAAGTTTGTAGAGGTTCAGCAATGATGTCTCCAACTGACATACGTGGGTTAAGCGATGCTAGTGGGTCTTGGAAGATCATCTGAATCTCTTTACGAGTCTCACGACGCTTCACTTCCTGCATCTTAGTCAGGTCTTGACCTAACCACATAACTTCGCCTTCAGTTGCCTCCACTAAACCAATAATTGCGCGCGCAAATGTCGACTTACCACAACCAGACTCACCTACCACACCTAGCGTTTCGCCTTCGTAAAGATGAACATCCACACCATCAACGGCTTTAAGGTTTGATGGTTTCGCCCAAGGCCAAGCAGACTTAGCCGCAATGCTAAAGTGAACCTTAAGGTTTTTAATATCTAATAGTAATTCTTTACTCATTTTGTCCAAGTCTCCCAATCAGAAAAACAAGCACGCTGACGATCTTTTGCAAATGGCTGCAAAATCGGTGCTTCTTGCTTACAACGGTCCATTACTCGATGACAACGATCTTGGTAAGGACAACCTGTTGGCAGGCGAAGTAAGTTAGGTGGGTTACCTGGAATCGTCGGCAGAATTTCACCTTCGGTATCCAAACGAGGAATTGCTTTAAGCAGGCCTTCCGCATAAGGGTGGCTAGGCTCGTAGAAGATTTCATCTACTGTGCCGTATTCCATGGTACGGCCAGCGTACATCACTAGAACTTTGTCACAAGAACCGGCAACGACACCCAAATCATGGGTGATCATGATGATTGCTGTATTGAACTCATCTTTAAGCTCGTTCAGCAATTCCATGATTTGCGCTTGAATGGTTACATCCAACGCCGTTGTTGGTTCATCAGCAATCAGTAGTTTTGGACGACATAGCAAAGCCATTGCAATCATCACACGTTGACGCATACCGCCAGAAAATTCGTGTGGATACATGGTAATACGTTTACGTGCCTCAGGGATTTTAACCGCTTCCAGCATACGTACTGATTCTTCGAACGCTTCCGCTTTGCCCATGCCTTTATGCAGCATAAGCACTTCCATCAACTGATCACATACTTTCATGTAAGGATTCAGTGACGTCATTGGATCTTGGAAGATCATCGCGATCTGTTCAGCACGGACTTTGTTCAGTGCTTTCTCTGGTAGATTGAGAATCTCATTACCTTCAAACTTTGCACTGCCTGAGATGATGCCGTTCTTAGCCAGCAGTCCCATCAGTGCAAATACCGTTTGAGATTTACCCGAACCCGACTCACCAACAATACCCAGCGTTTCGCCTTGATTGAGTGAGAAGTTCAGGTCGTTTACTGCGGTTACGATACCATCTTGCGTGGTAAATTCGACGCGCAGATCTTTGACATCTAATAAGCTCATTATTGCTTCCTTAATCTTTTATAGCTTTTAATTGCTATTTCTTTATCTGTCTTTTGGATCAAGCGCGTCGCGCAGACCATCACCTACGTAGTTAAAGCAGAACAGCGTAACTACCATGAATGCCGCTGGGAATGCCAGTTGCCAAATAGCAACTTCCATTGTTTGCGAGCCTTCTTGTAACAGCGCGCCCCAACTTGTCATAGGCTCTTGAACACCAAGACCAAGGAAAGATAAGAATGATTCAGTAAGGATCATGCTTGGAATAAGGAGCGTTGAGTAAACCGCAACAATACCCAATACGTTCGGTACGATATGACGTGTAATGATTTTCCATTTACTGACACCACATACGTGCGCAGCCTCAATGAACTCTTTACTACGTAAACTCAACGTTTGGCCACGTACAATACGCGCCATATCGAGCCAAGCAATCGCACCGATAGCAACGAAGATAAGTACGATATTACGACCAAAGAATGTCACCAGTACGATAACTAGGAACATGAATGGCACTGCGTATAGGATCTCTAGGATACGCATCATCACTCGGTCAGTGCGACCGCCAATGAAGCCTGAAGCCGCACCGTAAAGCGTACCTATCAGTACCGCTACGAATGCACCCATCACACCAACCATAAGAGAAATACGGCCACCAATCATCGTACGAACGTATAGGTCACGGCCTAAACTGTCGGTACCAAACCAGTGATCAGCATTTGGGCCTACGTGCATTGCGTACCAGTCAGTATCATCGTAAGCATGCTGTGCCAACATAGGTAAGAAGATTACCGATAGCACCATAACAATTAGAATGAACAGACTGATCATTGCGGCTTTGTTGCGCATAAAACGAATACGCGCATCCTGCCACAAGCTACGACCTTCAATTTCCAAACTCTCAGAGAATTTTTCGATCGCTTCTAAGTTTTCTTTTTTCTTCAACATAACCATGCGTCCCTGCTAGTAGCGAATTTTCGGGTCAATAAGCGCTAGTAAAATATCAACGATTGCGTTGAACAAGATGAATAGGAAACCAATCAAAATGGTTACACCCATTACTAACGAATAATCACGGTTAAACGCGGCGTTAACAAACAGCTTACCGATACCTGGTAGGCCGAAGATGGTTTCAACAACAACTGAACCTGTGATGATACCTACGAACGCAGGCCCCATGTATGAAACAACAGGTAGCATTGCTGGCTTAAGCGCATGTTTAAGAACGATATAACGGTAACTTAGACCTTTAGCGCGAGCGGTACGGATAAAGTTACTGTTTAGGGTTTCAATCATGCTACCGCGAGTGATACGAGCAAAGGTTGCTACGTATAGAAGAGACATCGCGATAACGGGTAGGACGATGTACATGTACGTACCACCGTGCCAACCACCTGCTGGAAATATATGCCAGTGTAGCGAGAATAGGTAGATAAGCGCTGGTGCCAACACGAAGGATGGCATCACCACCCCAAGCATGGCGGTCGACATTATGGTGTAGTCGATCCAGGTGTTGTGCTTCAAGGCGGCAATGGTTCCGACCGTTACCCCCATCAATAATGTGAAGATAAAGGCAACAAAGCCTACCTTCGCAGATACTGGAAGTGCAACCGCAATCAGCTCATTTACTGTGTAATCTTGGTATTTAAAAGATGGACCAAAATCACCCTGAAGGATGTTGGTCAAGTACGTGGTGTACTGTTCAAATACAGGTTTATCTAAGCCATATTTAGCTTCGATGTTAGCCATAACTTCTGGCGGTAATGGACGCTCGCTTGAAAACGGGTTACCCGGTGCGAAACGCATAAGAAAGAAAGATATAGTGATCAACACCAACATGGTTGGAATCGCTTCAAATATCCTTTTCATAATGAATTTAAGCATAAACTCACTCTTTCAGTCTGTGACAATTAAAATTAGAAAGACGCTACATGCGCGCCCTGCGCATGTAGTGTCTGTATCGTTATAGTTATATTAACTTTTTAGAATCGAAGCGTTTATTATTCAGCTTTGATGTAGAGATCTTTTGAGTAGATTTTATCTTCCGCGTTATTAGTAGGGAAGCCACCTACATGTGGGTTAAGTAAACGCGTTTTAACGTACTGATAGATAGGAGCAATAGGCATATCGTTCGCCATTAGCTTCTCTGCTTCTAAATACAGTTCGTTACGTTCTTGTTCTGAAGTGGAGTTAATAGCCTTGTCTATCAAAGTGTCATAATCACGATTTCCCCAATGTTGGCCGCCTGTCGTATTAGCACTTACCATCAAGGTCAAAAATGTAGACGCTTCATTGTAGTCACCACACCAACCTGCACGAGCTACTTCAAAGTTGCCAGTATCTTTAGAAGATAGGTAAGTTTTCCATTCTTGATTTTCAAGTGTAACCTTAAGACCCAGTGTCTTCTTCCACATAGAACCTAGTGCTACAGCAACTTTCTTGTGATTCTCATCAGTGTTATATAAGAGGGAGAACTCAAGAGGATTGTCTTTTCCGAAACCCGCTTCTTCAAGAAGGCGCGCCGCTTCAGCATTACGTTCTTTTTGAGACATTTTACCGTATTGAGGAAGCTCAGGTTCGAACCCAGCAGTAATTTCCGGCGTGAGGAAATACGCAGGTTTCTGTCCTTGCCCCATGATTGCACCAGCGACTATGTCACGATCAATCGCATAAGAAATAGCCTTACGTACACGAACATCATCGAAAGGCTTTTTCTTAGTGTTAAATGAGTAGTAGTAGCTACAAAGGTTACCCACAACGGATAGATCTTCTGGATGTTCTTTTTTCATACGCTTGAAATGCTCAATTGGCAGATCATCTGTAAAATCGATTTCACCAGATAGGAAACGGTTCATTTCCGCTACTTGGTTTTCGATTGGCAGGAACGTGACTTTGTTTAGAACAGTCTTATCATTGTTCCAGTATTGGTCGTTACGCTTAAGTACTAGGCGTTCGTTAACAACCCATTTATCAACAGCAAATGCACCATTACCAACAAAGTGATCTGGCTTAGTCCATTGGTCACCGTACTTTTCAACAGTTGCTTTATGTACTGGCTTAACTGTTGTGTGGCCCATCATCATTACGAAATATGGTACCGCTGTATCTAGTTCAACAACAAGCGTGTTTGCATCTACAGCTTTAACACCTAGCTCACTCTTGTCTTTCTTACCCGCTACGATGTCTTTCGCGTTCACCATCTTGGTATATTCCATGTACCAAGCATATGGAGAAGCAGTGGCAGGATCGACTGCACGTTGCCAGCTGTAAACGAAATCTTCAGCTGTTACAGGATCGCCGTTAGACCATTTTGCATCTTTACGTAGGTGGAAAGTGAATGTTTTGTTGTCCGTCGTTTCCCAGCTTTCGGCTACACCTGGGATTGTATTACCTTCGCCATCTTGGTTCACTAGACCTTCTAGAAGATCACGAATTACGTGAGATTCTGGTACACCTTGAGATTTGTGTGGGTCGATAGTCGCAACTTCAGTACCGTTACCGCGAACAAGTTCCTGAACTTTTGCTAGTTCTGTGCCTGCTGGAACTTCAGCAGCGATAGAAAGAGTAGAAGTGGCAGCCACTGCCAAACCAGCACCTAGAAGAAGGGCCTGAGTGATTTTATTCTTGTACATTTAATAAACTCCAAGTTTTACGTATTGCATCCATGACTTCTTTGCTAAGTTCACTGAACGGCAGTGATTTAGATTTATTTAGCTCAAAATTTAAGCATAAAAATCTAAAACCTTACAAAGATTGAGGCACACACTATCAACCATTGAAGTAATTTGCCATAAACAAGTCGCAAAAAATCGGATAATTCTCCGAATTACTCAAGGTCACAGTGTAAATCTCTAATAAAAACCTAATGAATAGTTAATTACACATAGGAATTAATTAAAAAACAGCCTTTAGTGTTGATGTATCTGAATTGATACTTTTATTTAGCATCTTATGCTAGAACACTGTCGGCAAATTAACATTAATGCCACATGAAATCTAATTGCACATCACATATCCCCTAAATAGACTGCACTATTTGTGAGGATTATCACTTTATACAAAACAGCATAAAGCACTGCACCAAAACAGATGCAGAGCTGCACCAGTACAGAAAAAATAAGCCAAAGAATTTATATGCAACTCGAATGATTAATCATTTAATAAGCACCCTATTTTTTATAAATGACTTTGTTGCACGCACAAAAAAACCGACGTTCAACGTCGGCTTTATTACCTAAGTCCTAACCTGAAATGCGTTATCACGTTAAGGACGAAACATTATGTGGGATAATTTACTTTTTCCAGCGCTCTGCAGCTTTGGTATCAGAATCGCGAGAATCAACCCAGCGAGTTGTTTCAGTGGTACGTTCTTTTTTCCAAAACGGCGCTTTGGTTTTCAGAAAGTCCATAACAAACTCACACGCTTCGAAGGCAGCGCCACGATGTGCACTGGATACACCAACGTAAACAATCTGGTCACCGATATCTAGGTCACCAACGCGGTGAATCACTCGCATCTTCTGGATAGGCCAGCGCGCTTCAGCTTGGTCACAGATCTCACTCAGAGACTTCTCTGTCATACCCGGATAATGTTCTAGAGACAAACCAATCACGTTGTCGCCAAGGTTCATGTCGCGAACTTTACCTACAAACGTCACAACCGCTCCCGCAGCCGTACCTTGAGCTAGATAATCGTATTCGTCACCCACAGAAAAGTCTTCAGCAGTCACTAATACTCTTGGATCAATAACTCGAGAGTCATTCATGGTTAACCTCCAGTAACTGGTGGGAAGAAAGCCACTTCGTCGCCGTCTTTCACTTCAGTCGTCAAAGGTACAATTGATTGGTTGAGTGCTGCCAGCAGCTTGCCCTCTTCCAATGCGATATCCCATTTGCCTTCTTGTGTTACAAGGTGGCTACGAATCGCTTCAATAGTATTGTATTGCGCATCGACCTCTAGGCTATCAACACCGACAAGTTCACGAGTTTGTGCAAAGAAAAGTACCGTAATCATGATTCCACCTTGAAGTGACCTGATTTACCACCTGTCTTCTCTAGCAGACGTACGTTCTCGATAACAATGTCTTTCTGAACAGCTTTACACATATCGTAAATCGTCAGTGCAGCAACAGAAGCAGCCGTTAGCGCTTCCATTTCTACGCCTGTCTTACCAGCAAGCTTACATACCGATTCGATACGAACCTTGTTTTCAGACTCAATGGCTTCAAGTTGTACTTCTACTTTAGTCAGTAGCAAAGGGTGACACAGTGGAATCAAGTCCCACGTCTTCTTCGCTGCTTGGATACCAGCAATACGTGCCGTTGCGAAAACATCACCTTTATGGTGGCTGCCAGAAACAATCAGCTCTAGCGTTTCTGCTGACATTTGAACGAAAGCCTCTGCTCTCGCCTCACGTACTGTCTCTGCTTTAGCCGATACATCGACCATGTTCGCTTCGCCAGACGCGTTAATGTGTGTAAATTGGCTCATGCTCAATCCACCTTATACAGAAAGATGTGGCATGAAATTGCAAGGACGGTGACTCGCATCCATCTGTTGCTTGATGATCTTAGTCCAACCTGTACGGCACGCACCTGTAGAACCTGGCATCGCAAAGATAACCGTGTGGTTAGCAAAACCCGCAATCGCACGAGATTGAATCGTTGATGTACCAATCTCTTCGTAAGACACTTGGCGGAAAAGCTCACCAAAGCCTTCTACTTCTTTGTCGAATAGTGGTTTAAGTGCTTCAGGCGTGCTGTCACGAGAGGTGAAGCCCGTACCACCAGTGATTATAATCGCTTGAACGCTTTCGTCAGCAATCCACTGAGATACGATCGCACGGATCTTGTACATGTCATCGATAACGATTTGCTTATCAACCACGTTGTGGCCTGCTTCTTTAGCATGCTCAGCTAGGTAACCACCTGACGTGTCATTTTCTTCTGTACGAGTATCTGAAACGGTTAGTACTGCGATGTTTGCTGCTTGAAATTTGCTTTCTGCGTGACCCATTTGTTCACCTATATAAATTTTTCGATGATTAGGGCGTGTTGACCTTTCGTGATTAAATTTTGTTCGAGATAAAAGC
>NZ_AJZM02000394.1 GCF_000272405.2 Vibrio tasmaniensis 1F-187 | reverse complement strand
AGGGTATTCGGTTTGTAAGCCGTATTCGAAAATATATTCCGTCGAAACCATGAATGCTCCTGCGTAATTATCTCTTCTAAACTTTTGAGAATCGTTTTGGGCGGTTTTCTCAAGCACCGTCCAAATCATTTCTTCAAGAAATTCAGGGTGGCGATTCGGATCGAGCGCCATCGTGTCACGCATACAGAACCAGCTTCCTCCCCCTAGGCGTTTTTGATGATTAGCACTGCCAAAATACGCCGTATGCAAACCTTGTAGGTAGGCG
>NZ_AJZM02000393.1 GCF_000272405.2 Vibrio tasmaniensis 1F-187 | reverse complement strand
GCGTTTGGAAAAACCCGCATTATACGCGCCGACACTGTTCCAGTTATAACCATGACTAGAAAAATTAGAACTTAATACCCATGCGCCAAGATGAACATTAAAGCAAGGATGATAGATGTTTTTTTCATTCACATTAAATTCGGATAGTCGATCAAACCAATGGGAATTAATTTGCATCAATCCAAAATCACGGCTGATGACTTGACCGGATTGGTTTTTATTTTCATTGTACGCGTTCGGCTTTAGGCTACTTTCTACCGTGGCGATGGATTTTAAAAGCTGTGGATCGACATTATAAAATCGCCCTGCCTCATCAAAGCAAAAAGCCCAACTGAAACACGGCGATAACAACGAAATATAAAGTAATGGTTTCATCATAAAAAAGAGCCCTAATAATAGGACTCTCATTTTATGCCATCCCATTGAGATACCAATATTCACAAGGTAATAAAATTGTGGTCACGCTGCGGTCACGTTCAGTTATTATCCAAACGGACTGTTTACAAATCGTATAATTCGATATCACTCTCTCGCCTGTTTTGGTTGCTTCGTCATTGGTGATTTTCTCTTCAATGCAAGTCTCTCCCCAATCTCCACTTTGGTGACGCTGCAAATAAATCGACAAGTTAACACCGACATTATTATCTAGTAATAATTGGATACCTTGCGTATAGACCACTTTACCCAACGAAAACGGCACGGCCGTACACATGTAAAATTTTTCTTTTGTTTCTTCTCTATCTTGTGTAACATTCAGAATGTTCATTAAATCTAACTCCGATGTAATTGAACATGCCTTGATATTTGAGACAGCAAATATCAAGGCGCTTTATTTTCACGCTTAATAAACGTCTTCCGTTTTACGAATATGATTAAACACTTCATGAATTTCATCGTAAGTGATGCCATACCCTTCGAGCTTTTCCACACAGTCACAAATATCATTGGTGTAGAAACACTCATGATTAAATAACTCACGACGAATGATCGCTTTTTTTCCGTTCTCTTTGATATCTTCGGCGATCCCTTCTTGAGCGATAGAATCTAAACGAGTCATTAATTGCTTGGCATTATCAACTGGGCAAATTAACCCCATACCTAGCGACGCATATTTCACGCCCTCTTTTTTTTCATCATCGAACTGTTGATTAGAAAAA
>NZ_AJZM02000392.1 GCF_000272405.2 Vibrio tasmaniensis 1F-187 | reverse complement strand
CACTGAATTACGCAACAAAGCCCCTCAATCCATTAGAGAATTAATGGCGACAAAGTGGCGGTAGACACTGTAAACGACCGTTATTTAGCTGTTTTATTCGTAAAAAAGGCGACAATTTTCACTGTCGCCTTTTGCTATTTAGAGCCTAATTTTTCTATTCCCAATCAAGGAAAACCTTGCCAGAAAGCCCCCTACGTATAGCATCGAAGCCAGCTTGGAAATCATCAATTTTAAAGTGATGAGGTAATGATTGGTGATAGGTCTAACCCTGATTGAATCAAACTTGCCACTATATGCGAAATAAAAAATAACCAATAAATATCAATTAGTTAAATTATTTATAAATTAAATATGGCTACAGAGTGGCGATAAAAAAGGCAACAGTTTTACCTGTTGCCTTCTAACATTCAAAACTGGTAGTAACCTACTCCCAGTCTAAAATTACTTTACCTGACATACCAGAGCGCATCATGTCGAAGCCTTTCTGGAAGTCGTCCACTTTGTAGTGGTGAGTAATGATTGGTGTTAGATCTAGGCCTGATTGAATCAAAGAAGCCATCTTGTACCAAGTTTCGAACATCTCACGACCGTAGATACCTTTGATAACCAAGCCTTTGAAGATGACTTGGTTCCAATCTACTGCCATGTCTGATGGTGGAATGCCTAGTAGAGAAATCTTACCGCCGTGGTTCATGTTAGTCAGCATGCTGTTGAACGCAGATGGGTTACCAGACATTTCTAGGCCTACATCGAAGCCTTCTGTCATGCCAAGATCCGACATTACGTCTTCAAGCTTCTCTTCCATCACGTTTACTGCGCGAGTCACACCCATTTGACGAGCAAGATCTAGGCGGTATTCATTTACGTCAGTGATTACAACGTGACGAGCACCAACGTGCTTCGCAACAGCAGCAGCCATGATACCGATTGGACCAGCACCAGTGATTAGCACGTCTTCGCCTACTAGGTCGAAAGAAAGCGCTGTGTGTACTGCGTTACCAAACGGGTCAAAGATTGATGCTAGATCGTCAGAGATTTCTGCAGGGATCTTAAATGCGTTGAACGCAGGGATCACAAGGAACTCAGAGAACGCACCAGTGCGGTTTACGCCAACACCTGTTGTGTTACGACAAAGGTGAGTACGGCCGCCACGACAGTTACGACAGTGACCACATGTGATGTGGCCTTCACCAGATACACGGTCGCCGATTTCAAAACCACGAACTTCTTGGCCGATGCCAACAACTTCACCCACGTATTCGTGACCTACCACCATAGGTACTGGAATTGTGTTTTGTGACCACTCATCCCAGTTGTAGATATGTACGTCTGTACCACAAATTGCAGTTTTCTTAATACGAATAAGAAGATCATTATGACCCATTTCAGGTTTTTCAACCTCGGTCATCCAGATGCCTTCTTCAGGCTTAAGCTTAGAAAGTGCTTTAATTTTCATAATGTTATCCAGTTCATCTCGCCTAACAGTAAGGCGAGAATCAAAAATCTATATGTTCTATTGGGTGTTGTTCTATCTAATCAAAGGATGCAAAGGCACCCCTTTAAAATTAGATGATAGCCATGTCTTTACCAACTTGGATGAACGCATCAATTGCGCGATCCAGTTGCTCACGAGAGTGCGCAGCAGACATTTGCGTACGGATACGAGCTGCGCCTTTTGGTACTACTGGGAAAGAGAAACCTACCACGTAGATGCCTTTCTCTAGTGCGCGCTCTGCGAATTCAGCCGCAACTTTTGCATCACCCAGCATGATTGGGATGATTGCGTGGTCAGCACCGCCCATAGTGAAACCAGCTGCTTCCATGCGAGTACGGAAGTGAGCAGAGTTTTCCCATAGTTGAATACGTAGGTCGCCAGATTCCGCTAGAAGATCTAGAACGCGGATAGACGCCGATACGATTGCAGGTGCAACAGAGTTAGAGAATAGGTATGGACGAGAACGCTGACGTAACCAGTCGATTACTTCTTTCTTACCAGAAGTGTAACCGCCTGAAGCGCCACCCATTGCTTTACCAAGCGTACCTGTGATGATGTCGATACGGTCAACAACGTTGTGGAACTCGTGAGTACCTGCGCCGTTTTCGCCCATGAAGCCAACTGCGTGAGAGTCATCAACCATCACTAGTGCACCGTACTTGTCAGCAAGGTCACAGATAGCAGGAAGGTTAGCAACTACGCCGTCCATTGAGAACACGCCGTCAGTTACGATAAGCGTGTGACGAGCGCCCGCTTCTTTAGCTGCGATAAGTTGCTGCTCTAGCTCTTCCATGTTGTTGTTCGAGTAACGGAAGCGCATTGCTTTACACAGACGAACACCATCAATGATAGATGCGTGGTTTAGAGCATCAGAAATGATTGCGTCTTCTTTGCCTAGAATCGTTTCGAATAGGCCAGCGTTTGCATCAAAGCAAGATGTGTAAAGGATAGTGTCTTCTTTACCAAGGAACGTAGATAGCTTTTGCTCTAGTTCTTTGTGAGAGTCTTGAGTACCACAGATGAAACGTACTGAAGCCATGCCAAAACCGTGCTGATCCATACCATCTTTAGCTGCTTCGATAAGAGCTGGGTGGTTAGCAAGACCTAAGTAGTTGTTTGCACAGAAGTTTAGTACTTCTTCACCAGTCGAGATAGAAACCGCTGCTTTTTGTGCAGAAGTGATAATGCGCTCAGACTTGTAAAGACCTTCTTCTTTAACTTCTTCGATTTGAGTTTGAATCTGTTGGTAAAATGCAGAAGACATTGTCTATTCCTTCCTAATTATTATTCAGCAGCATCGCGCGCCGCATTATGTAGGGGATGTAAACGATTTCAATTCGATCATTTACACTGTAAAACTTATACCCCTATTCTAGTTGAACATCCCCTTCTCGATTATCCCTTTAGTTGGAAAAACATTAATGAATCGCAGGCACGAATAATGGTTCATCCCAGTGACACAGGGCACATAAACGCGTCTTACCTGCTCTTTTTAACGTCAAATCCCCTTCCGTTTGTGTCTAATTTCACTTTCATATCAGATCTCTATTTTTCATCTCAGAACGATATGGTGATGATTATCCGCTTCTCTTAGAATGTGCATCAGCAACTCCGCTATACAGATGAAAACCGATGAGATGAAAAGCAAAACACGCCAAGCAATCAGAGCAATCAGAGCAATCACGCCAAGTGATTAATGAAATTGATTCACAAATCAGAAAAGATCACTCACAATTGTCAATAAGCTCACCGTTGCAACTAGCCCTACTGGACACTTATGATTAACCCAAAACTCATCGCCCTACTTCCCGATCTCGCCTCGTTTATCTTAGTTGTGAATGAAGGTAGCTTTACCGCTGCAGCAAAGCAGTTAGGGGTGACACCCTCAGCGTTGAGTAAATTGATCACACGTCTAGAAAAAGCACTCTCAGTAAAGCTGTTTGAACGTACCACTCGTACATTGATCATCACGCAAGCAGGCCAGTTGGTATACGACCAAAGCGTGGTCATGATTAATGCGGCGCAACAAGCGGTTGAGCTGTCTACCTCCGACCATACTGAACCTGCAGGCTCTATAACGGTAGCGGCGCCTGAGGCGTTCTTGAACTCAGTGCTACAGCCTTTTGTTGTTCCATTTTTAAATCAGTATCCAGAGATTCAACTCAAGCTAAGGGCAGCTGATGGCGACATCGACATATTGCGCCAAGGCATCGACATTGCCTTTCGCCTTACCGACAAACCTGACGAGAGCTTGGTATTGAAAGAACTCGGAAAAACAAACCTCGTGTTATGTGCGAGCCCCGGCTATTTAGATGCCAAAGGAATCCCTCACCACCCTACCGAGCTGTCTGAGCACGACTGCTTATACCTTGCAGAAACAGATAAAGACCACATTTGGGACTTCCTTAAAGGTGATGAGTTTTACACAGTCCCCGTCAGCGGACGTTACGCTGTGAACCACTCTCAGATACGATTGAAAGGTGTTAAAGAAGGGCTTGGCGTGGGTATTTTCCATGACTTCGTGATTCAAGATGCATTGGCTGAAGGCTCTGTAGTGCAAGTATTGGAAGATTGGACCATCAAGAGTAATTACCATGGCGCTATCGCGATGCAGTTTGCTCAAACCAAGTACATGCCCGCTCGATTACGTGTATTCATTGATTACGCGATGGAACACTTGAGTGACAAGCTGGCAGGAGAAATAAACTGATGCTGAAAGGAATACACCACGCCGCCATTATTTGCTCAGACTACGAAGTCTCTAAACGCTTTTATACACAAGTTTTAAAGCTTGAAGTGATTGCTGAGAATTATCGTGAAGCGCGCCAGTCGTACAAGCTTGACTTAGCACTGCCTAATGGCGCTCAAATAGAATTATTTAGCTTCCCTGACGCACCTGAAAGACCAAGCTTTCCGGAAGCTCAAGGGCTAAGACATTTGGCCTTTTGTGTTGATGACGTTCAACATGCCAAAAGCTACTTGGAAGAACAAGGTATTGAAGTCGAACCGATTCGAGTTGATGAGTTTACGGGGAAATCATTTACGTTTTTCGCAGACCCAGACGGCCTGCCGCTAGAACTTTATCAGATCTAAAGCTTTATCAGATCTAGAGCCGTATCAAGTCTAAAGTCTTCTTCACAAAAGAAGCGATCATCTGATTAATAAAACGGACCTTCTCAAATAGAGAAAGTCCGTTTGCATGTCAATTAACTCAACGCGGTCTTGAATCTCTCAACGCGTGAAAACAGTAACCAATCCAATAGCATTGCAATCACAATCGTTGCACCCGCGAGTGGAAACAGTACCGAAATAACAACCACAGTCACCAAGCCTGCTTTCCATAAGCCTGCATCACCAAACTTCGGTGGCGTCCCCAACTTTCTTTGGCCTGAAGGCCTGCGCATCCACCACATCACACCACCAGTCACCGACACCAAAATGAATGCCAAACAAAACAACGCATTTAGAAGCTTGTTGATGATACTGATGTCACCTTGGTGCAGAGAAATACCGACGGCTAAAGTTTTGGCGAATAAATTGTAATCTTGCCACGTCACCTCTCCTAGAATGCGCCCTGAATATTGGTCGAGGTGAGTTGTGCGATCTTGGGTTGGGTCGATGATATCGCCTCCCATAGTATTGGCGGCCACGGTGTAAACACCCGTTTCTGAACGCGGGAAATTGACTTTATATTGCGTAAAACCAAGAGATTGAGCTTTTGCTATCACATCATCAATCGAGAAATCACTCGTAGATAATACATGCTGAGAATGATCCTCACCCATCTTAGAATGATCATGAGCTTCAGACGCTTCTTCTACTTGGTGGACGTGTTCGGCTGGCTTATCTTGAGACAAAGGCAGTGGAGTTTGCTCTAGGTTCCAAGGCATTTCTTCTTCAGACCCGTGATTTAAAGAAGCATGCGTTTCGTTAGACAGAGGAATGTCGTCCCACATTTGAGCAGGAAACGTACTCCATGCTTGCACTAGCTTACCGCCCCAAAAACCTGTCCATGATAATCCCGATAGAATAAATAACAGAAGAATGAATGACAGTGTTCCACCGATATTCGCATGCAGATCACGCATTAAAATACGCGTTCCTGAACCAAATCGAAGCTTAAGAAAACCAGCGCGGCTCGCGTTATCTCGAGGAAGCCATAAGTAAATGCCACTGATGAGTAACAGAATAGACAAGCTTATTGCGACTTCAATTAGGTAATCCCCCCAATCACCAATCAACAAAGTGCCGTGAATGTCATTCGCCAGTTGATACAGACTGTCGCTGCGGGGGATTTCTCCTACCACTTCGCCAGTATATTGATTCACCGTGGCGAAAACGGACGTGCCATCTTCAAGTGATACAGAAAATCGGTTCGCAAGATCAGGGACTTTACTCGGTACAAATTGTGTCACCGTACCTTGTGGGTATTGATTTTGTACCGCAGCTAATTGTTGTGACACCTTGATCGGTTCGCCCGATGCAACAATTTCAATCGCGTCTTGATGGAAAACAAGTTCGATTTCATCATCAAACAGCATCACCAAGCCTGTAATGCTCAGCATTAGCATAAACGGGATAACGAATAGCCCAGCATAGAAGTGCCAGCGCCAAGTGAGGAAGTAGAGAGTTTTATTGCGGTCTTTGCTTTTTATATTGGTTTTCGAACCAGTTGTTGCACTGCTTTTAGACTGCGAAGTTGCTTGTGCTTTCGCAGGGGTTTGAGATTCATTTCTCAACATTATAATTTCCTTTGACACACGCAAACGTACCTTCTGAAAAATCAGAAAGTAATCTGAGCATGTTTAACTTTACTTAATACTTTATTTTTTAATTATTTTAGTGGGTTAGGTTTAAGCAATATCAAAGGGAGGGCCGCGCGGGGCTTGTCTCGTGTAGCGTTCGCTTAGAGCCAAAAAAGCGTAGCTGTCTGAGACAATAGAACTCAATCGAGTTGTCAGTAGTGTAGTTGGAAGATTGTCTTGGTGAAACGTGGAAAAATGGCTAAAGGGACACGGCTTTCCTTTATGAGTATTAGGTTCACCTTCTTCAATTTGAACCAGTTCAAAGCCATTGACCGTACATAACGACGCCCATACTCCCGCACTATTACCATGAGCATTGATAACAGGCATTAATGTCACCAGCACCCAGCTTAATGCTGTAGCAAGTAACATGGAGAAGTTGAACGAGGTTCGGCGCATTATTCCAAATCTTTATAAATTTCCCTTATTATGAGGGACTTGGAATATAGGTAAACGTAAAGATTAACAGCAAGTTAAAAAATTGAAGCTAACGCACACTCTTTTTAGTTAAAAACTGGTTACAACCAAAGAGCCAAAAGAATGTTACGCGTCTATTTAGCAGTAAAATGTCTAGAAAAATAGCAGTAAACTGTTTAGAGAAACGACAATAAAAAACGCCGCCTTACACCTTCCCTTGAAGAGGGTAATGTAAGACAGCGTTTTAGAAATCGAATCTTGAGGTTTTGCTCTTTGTTACGTATCTCTTTGATACGTATCTAATAAGCAAACTCAATTGATTAGAAAATTAACCGAAGATCTTGCTCCAAATGCTTGGATTACGCTTCTCATGGTACTCTTCACGAAGGCCGTCAATAGTACGAAGTTCCTGCTGTGCCGACTCTAAGTCACCTTGGTCTAGCTTCTGCTCAATGCTATCCAATGATGCACTGATTTTTTTGAAACCTTCCATGAAGTTATCTTCTTTCTCTATTGGGTAAACACCCGTTTTGAGCTCTGCCACTAGCGTATCTAAACGAACGATAGGCTTTTGCATCTCTTCAATGCTTTGAGCTTCTGCCGCTTGTTTGAACGCAAGCTTCATTTCTTGCATATTTTTCTTAAGGTCAACATTAGCAAATGCGTTGCCAGACAATACTGAAGCAGCGATTAAGCCAGATAAAAGGATTGAGCGAGTTTTCATTATTTCTCCAAGTGAAGCGGTGTCTTTGAAGATAGCGCCATCGTTATTGTGGCACTTCGACTTTATTATTTTCGGCTAGTGTATACAAAAATCCGTCGGGCACAAAAATTGATTGTGTCGAAATGCAAACTAGCTAGCTAATTACTGACAAGTACCGGGCAAACCATCACTCAAATACCGAAAACTCGTTAATCGATTGACGACCACGTAATGCCAAAAAGGCTAAGAATTGCTGTGGTGAATGGGTAATAACCTTGCTCGAATCCACGCCCACCTCATCAAGTAGTGAAGACACGAGATCTAACCCGCCCACATCTATGCAGAAATGCGCATCGCTACCTGTCGTAATAAACGCACCTTTCGCTCTAGCAATTCTTGCGATTTCGTAACAACGATCAACACTGCCAACGCGGCTATTGCCTTTAAGCGTGGTGTTATTAATTTCGATTGCTACGTTATGTTCCGCCGCACATTGAATCACAACTTCAAAATCGAAATCAAAATTTGGGTTGCCTAAATGACCAAGTGCATCAACACGACCGCCTTTAATCACATTCAACAATGCTTCTGTATGAGTAGCAACATCCGACGGGCGAAAAACGGGCTCGTGGAAGCTGGCAATCACCCAATCTAGATTCTTATCCACACTCGGATGAATGTCGATTTCACCCTGTGTGTTCATGATGTTTGACTCGACACCTCGAATAATAGCGACATCTTCAATAAAACGAGGGAGCACACGTTGGTTACTGAAAAACCAATAGTGTGGCGCGCCCGGCATAGACTCGGAATGGTCGGTCGTACAAAACATAGCTAAACCGTTTTGTTTTGCCGATTTTGCATTCTCGATCAACGTGCTGTAAGCATGACCACTTGCGTATGTGTGGGTGTGGGTGTCTACTTTTAGTTCCATGAATCAATGCCCTCTTCGCTCGGTCAAAAAACGTGCTTAAGAAATGAGTGCTTAATAGCAACAATTCGACCAGTTTATCAGTTGAAAGTGACAATTAGCACCCAAACATAAAGGTTTATTAGGTATTCATTTACACGACACGGGAATACGTGGCTACCAGAAGACGCTAACGCTTTTCTTATCTAAGTAAAATCGATCATACTCGGTAATTACGCCAATTTTTTGCAACCTACCCAAGTTCGTCAATACTTAAACCAGTCTACAAACTGGAGTGTTAGATGAGAAGAAGACGATATCCGCTGAGTATCCACATCACTAGCCTTTTCTTAATTTTGACCACTCTTGTCGGTACCGTACTGATTTCGATAAGTTATCGGCATTCTCAAGAACTGCTTTTAGGCACAGTGCGCGAAGTCAGTAATGAACATCGCGATAAACTGGAATCGGTATTTAAACAAGCTATTGCCCCAGTCATCACAACCTTAAACGTGATGGCAGTGAGCCCGTTTGTTGCTCATCAAACCTCCTCCGTCGAAAAAGAATCTTGGCTTGCTTCGGTCGATATCATCTTCAAACAAAATACCAATTTAGTCGCTCTGTTCTATGGCTCTGAAGATGGTGACTTCAGAATCTTTCGCCCTCTGAGTTCCATTAAACAGAGAGCCGACAACAACGCTCCCGCGAAAGCGACCATGATGGTCAGCAGCACCAATCTAGATGGTGAAAACTTTATTACCTTTCTCGATGGCGCACACCAAGTGATCAGTACCCGACAAGCCGAGAGTAAGTTCAACCCCACGACTCGACCTTGGTTTCGTAACGCAAAGCCTGACGGCTCAATACAGCTCTCTGAGCCCTACCTGTTCTATTTCCTGCAAACCAATGGCATCACGCTTTCTAGACGTTCTTTGGATGGCAAGCATGTCGTTGGTGCCGACTTCACGTTGAAATCTCTCTCTTCCCAGATCAGTGAATTGGCCTACTCTCCACAAACCCGACTCGCTCTATTCGATCAACATTTCAATCTTCTCGGCCAACATCAACTTGATCTATCGATTCCCAAGCTTACCTCCCAGCCTAACGACACAAGTAAAACTGAGAAAACGAATAACCAAACGACGGGGAAACTCTCTGGCAGTGAGCAAGACCAAAGCTTCTTTAATGTGCCCAAACGTGAACAGATGGAAGCATTGAAAGCATCCGTCATAGCACCACTTATCTCCGACGAGGAGAAATTAAACCTCAACCTAAAAAACGTTGAGTACAACTTAAACACTTGGGCATTAACGCTAACGCCTGTTGAGCTCACTCAGAATGTCACTTTATATTTGGCAGAGGCTACGCCACACAATGAGTTGCTCTCTGATCTTATCTCGATGCGTGACAAGCAAGTCGCCGTCGCGATTGGGATGTTGTTCATCTGCTTCGCTATCGTATGGTTTGTTGCTAATAGACTGTCTCAGCCACTCAATACACTGATGCAACTCACCGACAACATCGCACGATTTGACTTCAGGCGAACTCATTATCCCAAAAGCATGATTCAAGAAGTGGCTAACCTCGCCCACTCAATTGAGCTGATGGAACACACGCTTCATGATCTTATTACGCTACTTCGAGACACGGCAGGTAATCAGGAATTTTCGATATTAGCCAAAAATATTGCTCATCAAAGCTATTTAATTACCAAAGCAGAAACCATCGTCCTCTTCACTCAATCAAAAGAGAAAGATGTGTTTGATACGGCCGCGAACCTCGCTATTCTTCCCTTTAAGGCCGACATCAATGACTTCATCAAGCACACCCCTTGGTTGCTGTGCCAGCTTAAATCCGGAGAAACCATCCACTTAAACCGAGAAGACAATGTTCTCAACTATTACCAAGATTCGATCTTCAATTCAGATCTGTACCTGTTTCCACTATTAAACCGTGAGAAGTTGTTGGTGGGTATCGTCGCAATTGGCTATGAAAGACCGATTACCAAGATGCAGGCAGACAAGCACGCCTTCTTACGAGAACTGCTCAGCTTTGCGGAAATAGCCAAAGATAACATTGACCAAATGCAGCAACAGAAAGACATGCTTAATGCCTTTATCGAGTTGATTGCATCAGCGATTGATACCAAATCACCTTACACGGGCGGGCACTGCCAACGCGTGCCTGAACTGACCAAATGGCTGACTCAAGCAACCATTGATGATGACCGTTATTACCCGCAATTCTCATTGGATAGTAAACAGTGGGAAGAGTTAATGCTCGCCGCTTGGCTTCATGACTGCGGCAAGGTGACCACGCCTGAATATGTGGTAGACAAGGCAACAAAACTTGAAACCATTTACGACCGAATCCACGAAGTGCGAATGCGTTTCGAACTGTTAAAACAACAGGCTGAAACCGACTACTGGAAAGCTATAGCGAACGGAGCGCTTCAAGAGGATCAGCTTAAGATCCTCGAACAAAGCTTGTCAGAATTGGATGAAGAATTTGCCTTTGTTGCTGAATGTAACCTTGGTGGAGAGTCGATGACGGACGAACAACTAGAACGCTTAGACCGAATAGCCAAGCGCCAATGGAAACGAACACTCGACGATCAGCTAGGGTTATCTTGGTCTGAAAAAGAGAGATTCAATGAACAACAAGACACGACAGAGAAGAGTGAAGCTGAGCCAGCAAGAAAAGACCAAATACTACCGGTGATGGAACCGCTACTTGCTGATAAACCCGAACATAAAATACCGTGGGATAATGGCTTTAGCCCTGCTGATGTATGGCAAGAAGCGTTTGTGCTTAAGCCAGGAGAGGTCAAATACAACCAAGGTGAACTGCACAACTTGAAAGTTCGTCGTGGCACGTTAAACGATGAAGAACGTTTCATGATCAACGATCATATTATTCAAACCTTCACCATGCTTAACAAGCTGCCTTATCCGTCTTACCTCCAGAATATTCCGGATATCGCCAGCGGACACCACGAGCGTATCGACGGCAAGGGCTACCCAAGAGGCTTAAGCGAAGACCAATTACCTCTACCGTCCAGAGCGATGGCCATTGCTGATGTCTTTGAAGCGCTCACCTCTAGTGATCGCCCGTATAAGAAAGGCAAACTCCTAAGCGAATCACTCAACATCATGACCGACATGGCCACCAGCGGTCATATCGATCCCAAGCTGTATTTGCTGTTCTTAGAAAACAAAATCTACGACAAATACGCTGAGCGATTCCTAGAGACTAAACAGCGTTGCGAGATTGAACCAAACGAACACATCGACCGAGTCAAAGAGTACATACGCTCATTGTTTTAAGCTAACCATTCAGACTAAAGACCATAAGCTTCATAAGCTCAATGGTTAGCTTTTAGCTGCCGAGTCCAATACCGCAACGTCCACTACAGTCGCTACAGCCACTGTGACTCGCGGCGTTTGCTTGGCTTTTGCTTTGCTGTGTCTCTTCGCTAATAGCGTGTTGGTAATGCTCGCCACAACAATCAGATTAATGCCAATCATCTGCTGAGTAGAAAACACATCATCAAAGAACAACCCCTGCCATAAGGCGCTAAACAGCATGTTAGTAAAAATCAGTGGTGCTAACTGGGAACCGCTGTCTGCAAGCTTATAAGCCTTGGAGCGGAAAATTTGAGTATTGATGGTAAACAGTGCGAGTCCAAATGCACCAAGTCCAATCCAACGCAAGTCATCAAACGACAGCAAAGTCGTTAAAGCTCCATACACACTATCCCCCTTAAATACATCTGGTACAGCAGAAACAGAAGTCAACACGAGCATAGGTATAACAAGTATTGCTGCGACTAAAAAGGTCCATGCGTTAAGCTCTGCTGGTGTCAGGCTAGTTTTAGATGCTCGGTACAGACTCACTTGCGAGCCAGAATTAAACACACCCGCTAGAAGCCCGAGCAATAGCGCAGGTCTAAAAAACTCCGAACCAAACTCAAACTGCGACCAATCCCCTGCCATCATCACTACGCCGAAAAATGTAATTGCTAAACATGCGATAGTCGTTGTATGAATCTTAGTTCCGAATATTAATTTTTCTAACAATGGAATAAACAGCGGACCCGTACTGAATAACACCACACCTTCAACCAGCGTTAAGGTTTGTAGTGAAGTAAGGAAACACCACTGACACGCCACCATAAAGATCGCTCGCATCACTAAAGGTTTCCACATATCGAGTGAAGGTTTCGTTATTTTGTAAAACATCAAGAATAAGAATAAGAACAGACTGGGTAACAAAAAACGCACAAAACTGAGTAGCGAGATTGGCATCACTTCAGATAGATACTTGGCCATCAAGCCACTCAAAGACAAACTGAACGTCGACAACAACATGAAAGTCGTCGCCTTGGTAATATCAGACATAATTATCACCTCCTATGACACCTATTTTAGAAGCGTGACGTGATGAAAAATAGCGAGTAATATTAACTATAACTGTAAGGAAAACTTACCAATGAAAAAACTCGTTCCGCTTAAATCCGTTTATGCTTTCATTGCTGTTGCTGAGACTGGCAGCATGACCGACGCCGCTCGCGTGTTGTACGTCAGTCATTCAGCGGTAAGCCAAGCGATAAAATCATTAGAGCAACTGGTCAATAAGCCGCTGATCCAACGTGTGGGTCGTCGTGTTGTTCTAAATGCCGCAGGTAAGCGATATTATCGAAAAGTCGCACCCGCACTGGAACAAGTAATAGAAGCCACAGAAGAACTCGCCAAAACGCCTAACGACCACCGCATCACCCTCAACATGGTGAACTCACTCGCCATGCACTGGTGGATCCCGCGAGTCTCGGAATTCCAAAGCTTTGCCCCCTCTCTTGATATTCGTATATCCACGCTAACGGGCACTTTCGACATAGAACAAGAAGGTGTGGACATCGCGCTGGTGCACGGTAAACCGAGCGAGTGGGACCGATATTACAGCGAAAAGCTCGGTGACGATGATCTGGTATTGGTGTGCAGCCCAGCACTATTGAAAAACCAAATGGGATTAAGCGTTGAACAACTGGTGAAACAAAACCCAACCATTGGTGTCTTCAACCCAAGAAGACAGCATGACTGGCAAGTGTGGTGCGATCATTACCAAACACCCATGCCGACGTTCCACAGTAACTTGACGTTCGATGTCTCGATTCAAGCCGTACAGGCTGCCATTCGTTCGCTTGGTGTATTAGTCACTCACCGCTTGTTTGTGAAAGATGACATCAGCCATGGCATGTTGGTCGAAATTAGTGAGCCAGTGGCTAACCCCCATCAAGATTTCTATTTCGTTTGTCCAAAAAACAAATTAAAACAAGAAAGTGTGCTAAAACTGAGAACATGGTTGAGGCATGAATTCACTCGCTCAGAGACAAAACTCAGCAAGTAACTAATCATCAAATAACTAATCAACTAGTAACAACTCATCTAGTAACCAATCATCTAGTAACAACTTATCTAACTTACAGAGGCCATTATGATTATTACCACCACTCAATCTGTTGAAGGCAAACGCATTGTCGACTACAAAGGGGTTATCGCCGGAGAAGCCATCCTAGGGGTTAACGTATTCAAGGATATGTTTTCAGGTATTCGCGACTTCGTCGGTGGACGTTCTGGCACCTATGAAAAGGAACTGGAGAAAGCACGTAACTACGCATTCAAAGAGCTGGAGCAGAAGGCGATTGAAGCGGGTGCAAACGCAGTGGTTGGTGTCGATATCGATTATGAAGTCTTAGGAACAGGTAATGGCATGTTGATGGTATCAGCGAGCGGCACGGCGGTTGTCGTCGCTTAATCGAATCTGAAATTATTTGATTCAATAAATGCTTATTCCAACCTTCGGTTTGTTTATCACCAGAAGGTTGGAATAAGGATAAGCCGTGGCTGAAGTGAATTTAACTCGTTCTGCCTTCTTGCTCAGAGATGATCTCATCAAAAGAGGCAATTCGAGCGAGGAACGCCCCCTTGTCTTTCGGTAATATAGAGCTTGCCAAAGGCAGGTCAGCCTTCATCGCGTCGACCGCCCTTCCACGTACCAACACTTCAAAATGTAAGTGAGGCCCTGTTAAACGGCCTGTTGCACCCGACAACGCAATTTCCTGCCCACGCTTAATCTGTTGCCCTTTCTTAACCAAGAATCGACTCAAATGCAGATAACGAGTTTTGTAAACACTGTTATGTTCTATCACTATGTATTTCCCTGCGTATGGATGGTCACGAAGTGCCACAACCCTACCGTCTCCCGTTGAATAAACGGGTGAACCCACAGGTGTGGCGAAATCAGTACCATTATGCGGCGATACACGTCCAGTCACAGGATGCTTTCGGAATGGGTTGAATGATGAAGTGATTCTTCGGAATTGTTTGTCTATTGGGTATCGATTGAAAGCTTGCTCAAGGCTATTCCCTTCTCGGTCATAGAAACGTCCATCCGCAGCAAGAAAAGCCGCCACTTCCCTATTTCGTAGCTTGATAGAGACCCCTTGCACTTCAGTCTTACCCGTTAAGTGATCTTCCATGTATTGCTCTTTAACCAAAACATTAAAGCTGTCGCCAGCTCTGAGATCTTTGGAGAAGTTAATTTTATCTTTCAGCGTTCGTGTGATATTGGCTATCTGGGCACTGGTTAAACCGGCCTTGTAAGCTGACGTGGAAAAACTACCCTGCACCGCACCTGCGTACAGCTTTTCTTTCCATTCCCCAGGAGTCTCGATGAACTGATAACTAAAACTACCGTCATCATTTTCTGTGTAAACAGCCTGCTCAACCAAGCTCTCATGGTAAATCAATTCGACTAGCTGCTTAGAGTCACTATCCAACAACAACTCTAGATGATCACCAGGCTTGATCGTGTCCAGTTTCAGTGATTCTAGATCGGCCTCAAGTATCTTTTGAGCCGTTCCGTAAGGGAGTTTCCAAGAGGTAAATACATTACTGAGTGTATCCCCAACTTTGACAAAATAATGAACTCTTACCAGAGAACTTGACTCAACGTCTGAACTCGATGGCTTCTCATCAGCCGAAACCACACCTTGGTAAGGTGTAATTTTGATAGCGATGTCTTCTGGTGGTTCAGGAGAAAGAGAAAGATATAAAGCAAGTGAAAATGCGCTGATAGCAGTCACTATCAGGCCAGTGCGGAGGAACTTCATAAAAATACTCAACGGTTATCACAATGAACTTTTCAAATGTTATAACATAACAATTAATTCAATAAAATAAACGAAATGTAAGAAACCGTTCCGTAAAAATGATTAAAAGCATAGTAAGCGTACGAAGCTCACCATGCCATTAAATAATTACTCTTCACAAAGCGCTTCAAAACGATCTAAGCCGCGTAGCATCTCAAAATCTGGCTCTTCAGCTAGCAACTCTCGCATTGAGCCACTGGCTTCGATAGAGCGCTCTAAGTCGTCGATTGCCTGACCTTCAGCACCTAATCTTGCATACGAACAAGCTCGTTGGTACAAGGCGTGAGCATTTTGATCATCCACTTCCAATACACGGTTACATAAGCTCATTGCCCAATGGTATTCCTGCATGTCCATTGCGGCATCAGCTTTATAAGTGAGCGCCTCTAAATCACCAGGGCGGACTTTTAAGATCTCATCGTAAATTTCAATTTTTTGCTCGGCGGTTTGAGCATTTTGCGCTCTCAACCATAAGTTGTGTATTTCATTGATGATTTCAATTTCTCGGTTGTTCTCTGAGATAATTCGAGTCTTACGCTTTAGATCCCTTTCAAGAACGTTAAACTTCTTCTCGTACTCTTGAGCGATAGAATTCAATCGCTGGTCAGCCATCTCTTTGGTTGTGTGCTTGAGTTCTTTAAGCGATTGCCACCCAACTAATGCGATAAGTGAAGCGACACCCGCAATAATGTAGAAAAAATAGGTTACAGTCACGTTGGCGTAATTCAGCGATTTGTCCGCCACAGCGAGCTCACGGTCGGTCATCTGAATAGTCAAACGTCTTTCAAGATCTTGTTGGTCCATTCTTAGCTGCTTCAATTCATCCAAGATATAGCGTTCCATCAACGGTCGATCTAAATAGTCCAATTCTGAGTACTCAACCTCTTCGCTTGCAAAACTCATCGTGCTGAACACCGAGATAACTGCAATCAATAAGATTCGAAGCATTATACATTCCTTATATGTTTCATCTTTAGGCTAACTGTATCTTGTAATAGTCATACAAGCTAGGAAGTCGACAAGTTTGGCTTATTCGTATTAGTTAATAGTTATTTATAGCTCGATAGTCACTCACTTCTACAATCGATTCCTCCAACCACGGACTCTTCCAACAATCCTGCATAAATTCCATTGTGTGCTATTAGCTGTCGATGATTACCTTGCTCAACAATTTCACCCTTTTCCAACACCAAAATCGTATCTGAGTGACGAACGGTACTCAAACGGTGTGCAATCGCAATCACGGTTTTTTCCTTGAAAAGGCGCTGCATTGCTTTTTGAATTAGGTCTTCGGTGATTGAATCTACCGAACTGGTCGCCTCATCAAGCATCATCAATTGACCACCCTGTGCAACCGCTCTAGCGAACGAGATAAGCTGCGTTTGCCCTACAGACAAGTTGGATCCGTTCTTTTCCAAGTGGAAGTCATAACCTTGTGGCAATTGTTCAATAAACTTATCGGCATAAACATAGCGCGCAGCCTGTTCAACCTCAGTTCTAGATAGATGCGTTTTACCCAGCGCGATATTGAATTGGATGGTCTCTTCAAATAAGTGCACGTCTTGCATCATCATTGAGAACAAATGAGCAGAGTCTTCGCTTGAGATCTGAGACAGCTCTATTCCATTCAACAAAATGCTGCCTTCATAGTCTTGGTAGGTTTTAGAGATCAGACGCAGAACCGTCGACTTACCCGACCCCGTCGAACCCACAAGCGCGATTTGATGCCCTTTCTCCAATACAAACGAGACATTCTTTAGAACATATGGAGAGCCGTCTTTGTAACGGAAGCTCACGTTCTTAAACTCTAGGCTCACAAACTGTTCGAGCTGTTTTTCAACCTTGTTAGATGGCAACAGGTTGCGTCCTTCCTCTTCAGTCGGCTCAACAAACAACTCTTCAATATGGTCAAACGCTGCAAATGAACTCTGAATCGAAGCGATCTGCGAAGTAAAGTCACGGATCGGAACAAACACTTTCTCTAAAGTGTTGATGAACGCAATCAGCACACCCAAGGTGAGTGCCCCTTCTATCACTTGCTCAGAGCCATACCAGATCATAATCGCGATGGTGATAGAGGTGATGCCAGAGATAAACGAGAACAAAATCGCATCGTATTTATTGATCTTCTTCTGCGCTCTTAAAAACTCATCAGTATAGCCTTGATAGCGTTGCTCGACTTGCTCTTCCGCTCGGTACATCTGAACGGTTTTCATGCCAAATAAGACTTCTTGTAAAAAGCCAATACCGCGAGCCAGCGAAGAACGAGTCACCTTATACAAAGCACGAAGTCGGTTTCTCACATACACCGTCAAATACATCACCGGTGGCATAATGATCAATACAATCATCGTTAACTGCCAATCAATGAAGAACATCATCACCAACAGAGCAATGGTATTGATACTGTCTTTAACTAGCCCCACAACCGACTGAACAAACGTCTCGCCAATGGTTTCCAAGTCACTGGTTAATCGTGAGAGCGTGACGCCAATCGGTGTGTTATCAAAATAGCTGCGCGGCAGTTTAAGCACACGAGCAAACAACACTGAGCGCATGTCGGTTATCGTGTACTGCCCCGTTTTACGTAGGTTATACGAATAGGTGGTATCCACCACATAGCTCGCCACCAGCACAGCAACTAGATAGAAGACATATTCGAGCAGCCCATCCATATCACCATGACTTAAATGAACATCGATCACTTGAATGATCAGCCAAGGAAACAATAGGCTTGTAATGACAGAGAGCGGAAGCATAGCAATGCCCAGAATCGCAGAGCGTTTGTATTTCTTAGCAAACTTAAAAAAGTGCTTGAGGTACTTGAGATCAACACCTTTTAACATGCTGCTGCCTCCGTTTCATTCTGCTGTAACTGCCATGTATCGTAATAGTAATCGCACGTTTTCAATAACGTCGCGTGGTCGCCCTTCGCAATCACCTTACCTTCGTTCAACACGATAATTTCATCCATATATTCAAGGGCATTAACACGGTGTGAAACCACAAGTACCGATTGATTTTCCAAGCGCTTAAACAAGCCCTCTAAAATCTTACGTTCTGTTTCATAGTCGACAGCCGATAGAACGTTGTCCATGATGATCAGGTCGGTGGGTTGCAATAAAGATCGAGCAATGCTCAAGCGCTGTTTCTGACCACCCGACAACATGATCCCTTTCTCACCGACTAAGGTTTGGTCGCCATGCTCAAAACGTGTAACGTCATTGGCTAACTGACTCAGTTCTAAAACCTCATCAACCTGACTCTTTGCCAAGTCAGTATCTAAGCTACCGAAGCGGATATTGTCTTCGACGGTTGCAGAAAACAGATAAGGGTCTTGCGTCACGGTTTTCACGTAACGGCGCAAATCACTGCGTGAGAAGCTAGTGACATCTCTTTCGCCTAGGAAAACCGAACCTTCTGGAACATCCAAGTGATGGTTCAAGCAATTAACTAATGTCGTTTTACCCGCTCCGATTCCGCCTAGCACACCCACTTTCTTACCTGCTGGAATGTCAAAGCTGATGTCATCGAGAATCAGACGTTCTTCACCTGAATAGCTGAAGCTGAGATTGCGAATAGAAAACGTTTTTCCCTTCAGAGATTCAACATCTAACTCAGTGAGCTTATCTTCATCAAGATCTGGAATTTTTGCATTAAGAATGGTTTGTACACTTTGAATACCTACCATGCCACGCTGATAAATGGTCGCGATTCTGCCAAGCTGCATCAATGGCATAGCCAGTAAAACCGAGTAAGTTAGGAAAGCAGTAATTTCACCGAGGGTTAGCTCTTGTCTCATTAACATGTAGCCACCAAGCCCAAGAATGATGATTTTCATCAGGTCATTGGCGTAGTCGAGTACCGGCATAAAGAAGACTTGAATACGTGTGATTTTAAGGCGGCACTCAAGCAATAACTGGTTAAGCTTTTCAGTTTCGGTTTTCACCCAAGGTGACATCTGCTGGCTCTTAATCAAATCAATCCCAGACAGGTAACTCATTAGCTGAGCAGACAAGTTTTGTAGACGTTTCATGTGCTCTAAATGCAGTGTTTTCATACGCTTGAAGCCCACACGGAAAATCACAAAAGCGATTGAGATAGGAATAATCGAATACAGTGTGAGTTCTGGCGATATGCGCCACATGTAGAGAGGCGTCAGCGACAACGCAAGCAACGCATTGAAGAACTGAAGAAACCCCACACCAAACATCAGTCGGATGCCGCTAAGGTCATTATTCATGATTGAAATTAGCCGACCAGATGCAAAACGTTCATGAAAGCTGCTCGGTAAGCGATTCAGCTTTTGTAGAAGTGTACTCTTTAGTGCTGCTTCTGTAATTCGCCCCGGATTAAGCGCATAGATACGAGACAGAATTCTCACCACCACCATGGCAACCGACATGCCGACCACGATCCAAACATAGGTTTGAAGCTGCTGATGGCCCGTTGTTGAAGCATCCTCAATAAGATCGATGGCAAGTTGGATATAACGAGGTATCTCTACCTGTAACCAGTTAACGAGAAAAATGAACACAATCGCCAGTAAGTACGAGGTGCGATTCATGCGCAAATAATGGGCAACAAACTGTCTTTTATTCATAGTCTTCTTTGTTTAGGGCAGGCTCACCGAGTTTTGGTGATTTCGTAAAGCTAGAAACGAGCGTCACTTAAGTAAAGATACACCTAAAACACCGGATTGATAATATCACTCCATTCATTTTATACAGGTTATCTCAGGTCTCGATGTTAGAAAAATTCACAACAAAAGCGCCTAAAACAACGTTACCGCCTAAATAGCGGTAACGTTGTTTGGTAGAAGATAAAGATTAAAGAATCACGTCTACATTATCGTCCTCAATATTTACAAGGAGTTTCACTTCACTTCCCATTGCCGACGGATACCAGACTTCAACCCATACTTTATCTACATGATTGGGTAAAAGGAGAGTTGTAGAGAACTCAATATCTTGATTGATTGGGCTCCTCAGCACTTGTGAGGTGTAATCGACAACATCACCATTGAATTCTGTATAAATACTCATAAAACCTCGAGAACTTTGCGAGCTTGCTACGTCAACGTTTACAGACACTTCTCTCTCCGTAGAAAAATCAAAACCTTCCGGTATAGATAACTCAGATGATTTAATAGACTGCGGTATCACTACTGGAGCAGGTGTCACCACGTTATTGCTACCAACGGTCGAATTACTCGGAGGAGTGACGGGGACCGGAGCCGTAGTATTGCTCGGAGGAGCGACAGCACTTGGAGATGAAGCGGTACTATCACCTCCACCTCCGCCGCCACAAGCTGAAAGGAATACAAAGCCTACACCACTCAAAATTAGTTTGATTGTTTTCATAAATCCTCCTGATTAATCTTCCGTTGACCAAGTTTTGTTGGCGTTAGGGTTTTGGTACCACGTTGGTTTTGAAGCACCGCCTGATGTAGCCCACTCAGCAAATTCGGGGTACACCTCACTAACATCAATGTATTCTGATGGATGATTCCAAGGTGATGAAATTAAGATACCCCAAGGCATGTTTTGTGTCGTTCGGTAATATTTATCACTAGACGGGTCTGAATCATCTTGTGCAATACCATAGAAATCACTCACTAACGTGCCACGCGACGTTGGTGGGAAGTCCGCAGTATGGATTTCTAAGTCTTTCCCTGGCGATGTAGAGAAACTGTCACCATGGTAATAACCCGCTCCCGCACCAAAGATGAATGGGTCGAAGCCACTTAATGGCATCAGTGAACTCGCTGTGGGCTCGTTTCCAGAAGCAAACGGCAGAGAAATACTGAACGTCATTTGGTCAGCTTCTAAAGTCGGACTACAAGAAGGGTTAGTGCGGTGGAACATACACTCACCGTTAATCGGCAGATCATTTTTTAGGTTCAACGACGCGACAACAACGAGGTCTCCTCCTGGCGATGCAACACTTTTGTCTTCACCCGTAAACGGCGAAATATTTACCCGAGTCGCGCCATTCTTTTGCACTCGAGCCGTTTGAAGATCGACATCTGACTCATCGAAGCCATCAAGCTTCCATCCCAGTCCATTACCATAAGAAGCACCGTAGGCCATTATGGTTCCCGTAATATCCATTCGAAGCACTGCGTCCTCTTTACTTAAAATGGTGGTGCGGTAGTAAACCACAACGTCATTTAAGTCGAAGTCACCAACTTCTGGCCAATTATCTTCGAAGGCCGCTGTATAGTAATTCGAATGTTGAACCGTTGTGCCAGGATCCGTAACGTTAAACACGTAGTCCTCAACTTCACCATCACCAACATAACCGTCACTCGGAATGTTAGGGCTACTCGCTAAACGGAATCGAGTTTGTACGCTCCCAACGACAGCATCATCACCCACTCGAATAGGGACGACTTGGCTTCCATCTACAACAGAATGATTTTTTAATATCTGCTCGTCATCCTCAAAAGATCCATTCATATCCCAGTCAGCCCAAGCTTGCAGATAACCACTCCCCACAACGTTGACATTAATTAAACTGTCTAAGCCGACTTCAAGATTCGTCAACAGTGCAATTCCGTCATCATCATTTCCGCCAACATCCAAATCATCGCCGTTGGATGATGCACCAGGTTGGCCATCTGTATCGGCATCAACACTAGCACCTAAGTACAGTGTGGAAGATATCGCATGCTCAGCACCGTTACTCGCCTGCAACGTTCCATAACTATCAGGAGCGTCACCAAAATCAGATTCATCTGAACTTTCTATTGGCGTAGTAAATCCAGATAAGTCCCAGTTACCGTCAAATGCCGAGAAAATCGGGTTGGGGAAACTACTGCTACTGCTCGTAACCGTTTCAAATTGTAGAGTTACAATCGAGGTATTCTTGTAGGTGAATTTTACAGCACCGGAAGTGTCGGTTTCCGAATAGTTCGTACCTGGCCCGGTGAATAGAACCGACGTTCCATCGGCACTCTCTTCCGCCGTCAAACTCGCGCTAGCACTACCAAGTTGATAACTGTAGAAACCTTCACTTTTAAACACTCTTACTTGCTCCGACTGCACGGGTTCGCCATCAATGTCATAGCCAATCATGTCAAATTCGGGAAGTGTATAAGGCACTGAGAACGTACCTGAAAGTCCATCCGTACCATCATAAAATTCAAAGGTATAGGTTAGACCTGCAGAGCCCGCAGAGTTAGTTTGATAGAGAAAACCAATATCTCCTGAGGGTTGTGTTGCACCAACTTTGTAGTTAGGAGCATGAAACAAAAATGTCGCATCACCGAACACACTACTAGACACTTTGGCATCTATTGTTTTTCCATCATGTGTACCAACGTTGAGGAAGTGCATCGAAGATCCATCATAGGTTGGCCCAGCCCAGGAACTGCTGCCGTTCGTCGCCTCTACATGATTTGAAAAGTCCAAATCTACCGTCGTTGCATAGACAGGGGCACTGGCAACGGCCGTCATAAGATAAATAACTTGCTTGTATTTCATAGTAAACCTCGACTTCTTCTTCGCATGAGCGATTTCCTTGAAAAGTGTGTGAACTCTGAACGGCAAGTTAAAGAAGCGTCTCAGTTAACTCTGAAACAAACTATTCGCATCTTTGTTTATTATGTTGGTGCCGATAAAGCGAGCTGCTTAATACAAATAAGCAAAAGAGAAGCCAAGTTTCCGATCATTTCAAAATCACCGTATAACATTGAAAAATAAGACTTATTTTTCCACATTGAAATTACAGTCAGAATGAAACGGTCTTTTCTTCAAAATAAGAATCAATTTGATGAGAGGTTAGTCAACTTGAAAGTCTGTTAGATAAAGAAACGTTCTATGCTGGTTGGAAACGGATAGGTTGTTTACGGACTGGAGGCGTTTTGCTTAAAACTCAAATTACGATGGGTTAGCTCAACTAAAGGAGGGAGGAATTATTGTTGGTTCATGGTGAACAAAACTGTTTAAAACATTCTACTTTTAAACAGTTTTGATTTATCAAAAGGGTTACAGCATTTCCTTTGCGATTAGATGCAGCAAAAAGGTTTCACGTTCAATGCTCATGCCTTTTTTAGGGCTCTCAGCCATGGTCTTTTCGTTGTGAGCGATCGCTTCATGGATATTCATCCACACCGGTTTCATCCCGTTTTTCACTTCGTAGTCTTCGTAAGCTGTTTCGCCAAGCTCACGATCAATCTTGCATGAGTAGCAGTAAGAAATCATGTGCATTATATCTGCATCATCTTTATACCAAGGACGAAACTCTTCAAAAATACCGAACGGTTTAATACTGTGAATGTTCTTCGCACCCGTTTCTTCTTCAAGCTCACGGACCATACCTGCGATCACATCTTCACCGTCATCCAAACCACCACCAGGAATGGTGTAGTCGTGATAACGCTCTGTATAAAGCATCAAAATGTCTTCGCCATCTAACACAATCGCACGTGCAGCATTGCGCTTATATACCGTCTTATTGTCTAGGTGATCGATATCAGGGTGAATAGTGGTTTTTAGGTGTCTCATGATTCTGACTGCTCTACTGAATTTGGCGGCATCATATCATAATCATCAATAGATTCGACGTTCTCCGTCCCCTGAAAGAACACATAACCTCTGCTTTTGATCGCTGTTCCCCCACTGCTATCTAGTAGAAATAACCATCAAGTAGCACTTTATTGACAGAGACCGTTCCTGTTAGAGCACCAGCTATGCCAGCATGATCAAACACTCAAAAAGCAGTTAAAAATAGCGAAATATCAACCTATTTCAATATCTTGACCAAATTAGAACAACCTTTTCTGAAATCTAAAATATACTAGTTTCATAGAGCTTCTAATCTGGTTCTGTAGAACTTAACGCATTCGATTATAGAGTTATCACGTAGGAGATAAACATGAAGAAAATTGGTTTGATGGCTGTATTTGCCGTTGTGTTGGGCGGTTGTGCAAACGACTATGCAGAATATAGCGAAGGCCAACGTGTTTCAGTGGCTAACCCAGCTGCGGTTTATTGTGTTCAACAAGATGGTGAATTAGACACCGTAACTGAAAACAATCAACGCACTACTTATTGTGTATTTGATGACGGTGAACGTATCGAACAGTGGGAATACTACCGCAACAACCATGAGCAAAAAGAAGAAAGCTAAGCTGCGACATCGTGAACTGTTGACGTCACACCTATACACGACGTTGACCCTTCACTAATGCCACCCTGTCAAATGACATGACATTAGGTAAACTGTTCGCTATCGAGCGGTCGGTTTACCTTACTATACACATCAACTTTGTACACACATCACCCTCATACACAAAGCACCTTTTGGCTACCTACCTGTATTACTAATATTGGTGTTTTCGCTATCTCCACCAGCGATGTGTGTGATCTGATTCTGGATCTAAATAACGATTCAATAAAGTCAGGTTAGTATCGAGCAATGCTAGGTACTCCTTAACTATTTCTATGTCGATTCCGACTGGGGTATTTTGGATGCAGGTCTCCAACACTGGAAGCAAGCTTTCTACGATATCAAAATGAGATGAACGCCCGACTAACTCCTTTGCCGCTAACAAGGCTTCCAAAGACAACCTTTCTGGCTCTCGTCTTACTGAATCCAAATCCCTCTTAAATGCACCCACAGAGACACCTTCAAGATAGACTCGGTAGGTCGTCAGAGCATCCATTAACAGAAACAATTGCCCTTGCTCTGTTTGATGAGGGTATGGCACTGCGACATGAGCCTCTCGCTGAGGATCTATTTGTAGTTCCACCCCAAGTGCAGAGCACTTCTCGACCAAAACCTTAAGCAAACCTTGCTCGTCCATCAGCGATTGAATCTCGAAGATACGTTGTAAGTGGTAGTCATTAGAAACGAACGTCACCGTCACACTCTGCCCGCGTGTAAACAGCCCACTTTCAATCATCTCTGAGGCCAAGTTTTGAATGTTCTCAACCGTATTTGTCGAATGCTGCTCAAGTAAAACCGCCCCTATGGGAAACGGATACTCACGTTGATTTTCAAGCTCTCGAAAATACTCGTGCATCATATCGGCTTCAGAAACGGTTTGGCCTTGTGTCACCCCACCACAGAACGCCACAGCCGTTTGCTGGTTCGACTCTTCAGCCAAAGGCCCAGCCAGATACTCAACTAAAGCATCAACTCGACTGATTCCTTCATTAGTCAATTTATTCTCATTAAGTCGCTTACCTAGCACAATAAGGAGGTGAATAATGCTCATTTTATGTTCAAGTCTCGTTTTAGTGATTAGATGGAGTGAATTATGTATACAATACTTATTAACAAAAGTATTTTGAAATTCTTACATGTTGCTCTCAATAATGCTCACTATTGATAGCAACATCTCGGGTCATACAAGAATAGACGTGTCGCTTTAAAGCAAACATAGCACGCTCTTGTATTTCATCGCTCTATGCTTGTTAACACGAGTTTCAATAAAAGAGACCTTTAAAGCAAAGAACCAGCTCAATCGAAGTACTGTTTCAGCCAAAGAGCTGTTTCAGCCAAAGAACTGCTTCACCCAAAGAAGTGGAACTAACGAAATACAAATTTTACACAGAGTTCGTTCATCGAACCGTCTTCACAGGAAGTTACTATGCTGTCTATTTTTGATATCTACAAAATTGGGGTTGGACCGTCCAGCTCCCACACAAATGGACCAATGATCGCTGGGTTTAACTTTACCCAAAAAATTGATGCTCAGCTTACACAAGTAGAGCGTATTCAAATCGACTTATACGGCTCGTTGTCATTAACGGGTATTGGTCACCATACAGACAGAGCGACCTTATTAGGTTTACTCGGCAACCGCCCCGACACCATTAAAATTACCAGTGCTAACAAAGCAATGCGTAAAGCAATTGAAGATAAGTCTCTACTGGTTAGCGGTAACCATGAAATTCACTTCGACGTAGAAAGCGACTTGCTGTTCCATAAAACCAATCTTCCGCTGCATGAAAATGGCATGACCATCTCTGCTTTTGACGCAAGCGGTAGTCTTTTAGAGATGGAAACATATTACTCAATTGGTGGTGGCTTTATTGCAACCGCTGATGAGCTACAAAACGGCAAGCAAGAAGCAGAAACACAAGTTGAGTTCCCTTTTTCTTCTGCCGACCAACTACTTGAATTGTCAGAGCAGCAAGGGCTTAGCCTTGGTGGCTTAATCCTGCGCAATGAAGTGTCTTTTCAAGGCATGGACGTGATTGACCAGAAAGCCGACCAAATCTGGAAGGTGATGTCTCTGTGCATGCAGCGAGGCTTCGACACCGAAGGCATACTAGATGGCGGTCTAGAAGTGACGCGTCGAGCCCCTGCTCTTTTGAAAAAGCTTGAGGCCAATGCTTCGATTGAAAACGATCCAATGGAGATCATGGATTGGATTAACCTATTTGCCTTTGCTGTAAGTGAAGAAAACGCTGCGGGTGGACAAGTCGTAACATCGCCAACTAACGGAGCGGCTGGCGTTATCCCTGCGGTACTAATGTACTACCACCGCTTCATCAAAGAGCTAGACACCAAGCAGTTGAAAGACTTTTTAGCAGTCTCTGGCGCTATTGGCATCTTGTACAAAACCAACGCTTCGATTTCTGGTGCAGAAGTGGGTTGTCAGGGCGAAGTTGGCGTATCTTCATCAATGGCTGCAGCAGGCTTAACCGCCCTACGCGGTGGTAGCAACGAACAAATCTGCATCGCAGCTGAAATCGCTATGGAACACTCACTAGGTATGACATGTGATCCAATCGGTGGGCTTGTTCAAGTGCCATGTATCGAGCGCAATGCAATGGGCGCAATGAAAGCCATCAACGCATCACGTATGGCGCTGAAACGCACCAGTAAGTGTCTTATCTCGTTAGACAAGGTTATCGCAACCATGTACCAAACAGGTAAAGACATGAACAAAAAGTACCGTGAAACGTCCTTAGGTGGCTTGGCCGTGATCCACATGGCTCCTCCTTGTGAATAACCGCTAAGAACACGAGTCGAGAAAGCCGCTGTAGAGACAGCATTCTCGTAAACGTCGTTTTCGATACCCAAACAGAGCCAGCCACCAAGCTGGCTTTTTATTGGCTAAAATCCAACAGCTAATTGAAAGTGATGCTCACTTGAATATTTTACAAGATTACCACCTGTAACTTTCCTTATTTGGCTTGCGGATTAGCAACAAATAAATCTGACCGACATTTACACAACCATCCACCAGCAAAATCTAATATTGCATATTTAATGCATGAGAAAAATGAATCGCCCGATAAGAAAAGATATAGAGAGCAAAGTAACGAACACAGCAAATGTTTCATTTTATGTATTGCTATTAATGATATTATAATTGGGTAATTACACTACATATCAACACAAATGTGAGAATAAAATAATGTGGAATAGATTAAACAAATCAATGATGTTCTGCCAAATGATGCTCGGACTTTCGTTCTATGGCGTCATGGTGATCTTGACTCGTTTCTTCCTTGAAGATCTGAACTACAACGAAGCCGACACCATGATGGTTGTTGGTGCTTTCTCTGCAATCGGACCGCTATTTGCTATCGCAGGCGGTTTCATCGCCGACAAATTTTTAGGCGCATACCGATCATTGACCATTGCCTTTCTCGGATTCGCAAGTGGTTACGGTCTACTGGTACTCGGTGCCGCAGCGACTAATGTTCCAATGGCATTATGTGGTATTGCTTTAGCGAGTTATGCGCGTGGTTTGATGTCCCCTTCTTACCCAAGTCTTTACAAACGCACGTTCAAAACTCAAGAAGATTTCGAAAATTGCTACCCAATCAACTACTCAGTAAACAATATTGGTGCTCTATTAGGTCAATACCTGTTCCCAATGCTAGTGCTAGTTGTCGGTTTCCACGGTGGCTTCCTTCTTTCAGGTGTTCTAGCAGGTGCTGCACTTCTGATGATGCTCTTTGTTCGCAAAGGCCTTGTTGAAGCAAGTGCTGAAATCGACCAAAAACCAGTTAGCACAAAAAACTGGGCTGCGTTCCTCGGTCTTTCTGCTGCAATGATTGGCTTGGTATTTTTCATGTTCTCTAACATGGATATTGGTCAGAACATCGTTTACGCGATCGGCGCGGCAGCAATCATCTACTTTGTCTCTTTGATGATGAAATCGAAGAAATCAGACATGCTGAAAATGGGTACTATCTTAATCATCACATTTCTGACGACATGCTTCTTCGTGTACTACGGCCAAATGATGACGTCGATGACAATGGTAGCGATCAACACAATGCGTGGCGATCTACTCGGCTTCATCCCTGTAGCCCCGGAAGCTTCAATGGCAATGAACCCACTTTGGTGTATGGTTGCAGGCCCTATTATTACGGGTATCTTCTCTAAGCTAGAAAAGAAAAATATTCACTTCTCTACCGCAACCAAAGTAGGTTTCTCTTTCATTCTGACGGCGATCGCTTTCGGTATCTTAACGATGGCAGTAACGACCGTAGGTGAAGACATTCTGATTCGCCCTGAAGTGTTCTTAGCAATCCACTTCTTCCTAGCATTTGGTGAAGTTATTGTTGGTTCTATGGTTGTAGCCTTCATTCTGTCTGTTGCACCTAAGCACATCGAGAACTTCTCAGTAAGCTTATTCTCTGTAGCAATCGCAATGTCAGGTATTGTTGGTGCCGTATTCTCAACGTCTATTGCACTTGAGAAAGGCCAAGATATCACACAAGAGATCGTTCAAACGGTTTACGGTGATTACTTCCAAATGCTGACTGTTCTAGCGGTTGTAATGGTGGGTATCGCAATGGCAGCATCGTTCATTATTCGTAAGATGCTAGACGCAGCGAAAGCCGCAGATGAGACGATTGAACTAGAGCAAGCAAACAGCTAATTCTGCTCACGTTAAATAGCTATAACACTTCAAGCCCTCTAGTTTTCTAAAGGGCTTTTTCTACTCAGATCCCCAGAAGTAATTACATATTCAGGAATCACAGCCACCGAACCCAGTAAACACAACGTCAGTATCCTGAGCTTGTCGAATGTTGGTTGTCTATAGAAAGGTAATGAAATGCATTACATACCATTACATTCTGTATATTTCATATCCTATGACTTACCTATATGTTGGAGGAAGGAAAATTTAGTCAGAGGATAGAGTAATGAAAATCAAGTACTTGCTCACCATTATTGTGAGTATCTGTTTCGCATCATCCACATTCGCCAAATTACATCACGGTTTAGAAAGCGAATTACCCCCCCCACTCTCCCCTACTAAGCTAACAACCCCCAAACAAATATCACGAAGTGGCTCTCCCTCTTGTGATATCGAAAAGCTTATCACTCATGACAGCCAAGCGTTTCTAAAAGAAGTTCAACGACAAGGTTATGACTGTATCAATAACTTTCAAGATATAGGTACAACATTAGAAACCAAAATTTATACGCAAGAGCATGTACTTGCAGCAGCGGCGCAAGCAGCGAACCTATCGCAAAACTATCTTGGCAAAGGTGATTCGCACCTTGCAACTCTGTTTTATTTTATGAGAATCGGATATTACGTTGAGTTTTATAACAAGCAGATTACGTACACTAAATCTGCGCAAGCAGCAGCCAAACTGGCAATTGATAGCTTTGTGAGTAATGGCCATTTTTATAACAATAGTGATGAACATGGCACTGTACTCACAGAAGTAATAACGCTAATGGACAGTGCAAAGCTTCAACATGAGTACATAGATATTGCGACGCAGTGGCTTAAGCGCTGGGACAGGAGCTATGCCAAATCTGCACAAATGAGAAATGCCCTGAATGGTACTTTTTACCTTCTGTATCGAGGCCTATCATACGCGCCGTATAAAAATATTATTGGACAGAAGACTGACCTCGCCCACGCCTTAGGTGATTTCTCGCTTCAAACCTCGTTAATTGGGACCCAAGAAGAAATACTATTAACCAACGCAGCACGCGAACTCGCTCGACTAAGCTCTATAAAGAATACCCCCATAACACCAATAGTGGACAATTATTTAAAAAAGCTATTTTCAAGCTACCCTCAAGTTGGGGATGGTGGCTCTGTATGGCTAGCCGCTGCTGAAGTTGTCTCTTTCTACAAACGCTGTGGTGATTTTAATGTCTGCAATTATCAAAAAGGGTTGTATGGGAAGGTATTTACACGTTCATCGCCTTGTCAAAACAACATCACCGTTGTATCTCAAGCTATGAATACAGATCAGGTGTTGAACGCATGTAAAAACCTTCAAAACAACGAGATAAAATTCCACTCTCAACTTGAAACCAATCGCACCCCTGTAAAAAACGATCTCAACACGCGCTTGCAGGTCAATGCATTCAAATCAGTTAATGAATATGAGAAATACGCCAGGTTGCTCTTTGGTATCGATAGCAATAATGGTGGTATGTATTTGGAGGGAACCCCTAGCAAAGTTGGAAACCTTGCAAAATTTATTGCTTATCAGTCTCCAGATACCAAACACGCTCACAAAGTATGGAACTTAGAACATGAATACATCCATTATCTTGACGGTCGATACAATCTACATGGCTCATTTACCGCCCCGACAGAACCAGTGGTATGGTGGGCAGAGGGATTAGCTGAGTACATCAGTAAATCAGATGCAAACCCAGATGCAATATCCACGCTACAAGACGGATCCACTTATACGCTCAGTGCTGTTTTTGAATCAAACTACGTTAATTATAATCTTGACCGCATTTATTACTGGGGGTATTTAGCCGTTCGATTCATGCTTGAAAAACATAAAGATGAGGTTAATAAAATGCTCATCAAAACCAGAACAGGCGATTGGAAAGGCTATAAAAAGATAGTCGATCGATGGGCAACTCAATTTCAAGCTGAGTTTGAACAATGGCAATGCGACAAAATTGATTTGAGTACAGGTAAACCCTCCGTACATATAGTCAGCCAGCAAAGTGGAAAAGTTGGGGAGAAGCTCCAATTAACTCAGCGTTCATGCTCTTCCAATGGATTTACTCCAGTTAGCTACTTATGGACATTTAGCGACGGAACGGTGAGCAAAGAAGCCACACCTTCTCATAGTTTTAAAACTGGCGGCAAAAAAACGGTCACATTAAGAGTTAAAGACAAATCTGGTGAGCACGCATCTTCAACAACGGTTATCAATATTATTGGCGCGAAAAGTGGAGGCGGAAAGTCCGGAGGTGCCATCGACCCTCTTGTTGCTCTTTTACTTATTTTTGGAGCGCTAATTAAATGGAAGCTTCCTAGTCGTTTCGGTACTAAATTGAATGGTATTTTAAAAACAAACACCTCTAAAATTTAGTGCATACGAGGAATAACCACCAAGATTTAAAGTAGAACCTCTGAGTTTCATTTAGACACATCAATATGATGGCTGACAGTCGAGTATTAAGTCGTCAGCCATCATTAAATGATAACTATTATTATTGAGTGTTTTTATGTTCGGGATTATGATGTAAAAATCACAATCTAAGAGAGCCTTATATGAGCAAGCCTAGCCCTATCACATTAACTGTTACTCAAACCTCAACCATTACACCGAACATGCAGCGTATAACGCTTAGCGGTGAAGGATTAAGTAAGTATCCAACCGAATGTGCCGGCGGCTACATCAAACTTTTGTTCTCGCCACTCGGCACCACTGATTTAAGCCAACTGAACGAAGGTGAGCGCCCAACCATGCGCACTTACACCGTTCGTCAGTACAACCCTTCAGAGAAGTTTATTGAGGTTGATTTCGTTCGCCACATCACTACAGATTTGCAGTGTGGTTTTGCAGCAAGGTGGGCAATGAACGCGAAAGTGGGTGACACAGTTTCAGTGGCTGGCCCAGGTTTAATTCAAGGACTTAACCTAGGGTCAGACTGGTTCTTCTTAGCTGCAGACATGACATCCCTACCTGCGCTTTCTGCAAAAGTAAAATCGCTTCCAGAGCACGCAATAGGTCACGCCGTCATCCAGATCAATTCAGCAGCAGATAAACAAACGCTTGAAGCACCTAAAGGTATAAAAGTCACTTGGTTGATTGAAGATGAAACTGAAGAAACACTTTCACAAACGGTTCGCAATTTAGAATGGTTAGACGGTCAGGTTTCAATTTGGGCAGCGTGTGAGTTTGAAAGCATGCGCGAGCTGAGACAATACTTCCGCAACGAAAAAGAAGTCGCGAAAGAGAACATCTACATCAGCAGCTACTGGAAACGTGGCGTCACTGAAGACGGCCACAAAGTGTTGAAGCAACAAGATGCTCAAGCTTTAGCGGGTTAAGTCTGTTACTACATACATCTTTTTGCCAGATAAATAAAAACGCCCTTAGCGAAGTTCATCTCGTTAAGGGCGTTTTAGTTTGAATCCAATGAAGAGCAAAGCCGAAGTGTAAGATTAAATACTCTCTCCCACTTCAATCTCGTAACCGAGATCCAGCTTCGCCACCCATTCTTTGTTGCCTTGTAGACGCGCTACAACTTGCTGTGCAGCGACTTTACCGATCTGCTCCCTTGGTGTTACTACAGTCGCTAAACGCGGCGTCATCGCCACTGTGATGTCGTGTCCGTGGAAACCCGCAATCGCCATCTTCTCGGGTACTTGAATACCACGTCGTACGCATTCGTAAAAAGCACCAATGGCCAAATCATCGTTAGTACAGAAAATACCATTCACTTCAGGATGCTTATCAAGTAACTCACCAATCAGTTTTGCGCCTAAAGTAAACGAGGACGCGTCTTCCGTTTGCAGCGTTACTGGCGTTTTGTCGGCTTCTTGCATCGCATGCTCATATCCCGCCATTTTCAAGCGAGTACGTTCATCCATTCGAGCAGCCAAATAAGCGATATTGGTACGCCCTCGATCGATCATGGTTTTGGTCATCGCTCTAGCCGCTTCAAAGTTATCAAAGCCCACCGCTTGTTCAATACGGGGAGACACCGAATCCATAATTTCAATCACAGGGATAGAAACAGTCTGCAGCATTTTACGCGCTCTATCAGTGTGCACATTTTCTGAAAGGATAATCGCGTCAACGTTGTAAGAAAGTAGCGAAGCGATGCTTTGCTCTTCCAGTTCAGCGCTATAGCCATAGTGGGCAATCATGGTTTGGTAGCCCGCAGGCGCGGTGACTTGTTCAATGCCACGGATAACTTCGGCGAAAACTTGGTTAGTTAACGAGGGAACAAGAACACCGATAGCATTGCTTTTTGCGTTAGAAAGAATGTCTGGCGCACGATTAGGGATGTAACCTAACTCGTCGACTGCAGCGCTGATCTTATCTCGCAGTGCTTCTGATACCTGTGAAGAGTCTCTTAGACAGCGACTGACGGTCATTTTGGTGACACCAACTAGGTTGGCAACATCTTGTAATGTGGGACGTTTTTTCTTACTTAGCATACTGACAGCATCATGGTTACGATTAATGTTACTGGTAACATAGTAACGAATTTCGACTACTTTAGAAGAACTAAACACCTAAAACTTGATATCAGATCATAAACACACACGTCGCTTTGCCACCAATAAAACTAACAATACTTATTTTCGAAGACGATGTTCAATAAGTTCTCAACTTACACTTGATGTGTATATTACGTATTAAAAACCCCAACCTTGGATGATCAAGATTGGGGCTTGGTTTAACCCATTGCAATTGCGTACATAGCCAACCCCTATTAAGAGGCAGTAGCCTGTCTCTATTCGTTACCTAGCAACCGATGTCCATCAAGAATGCAAGATCGCTGTCCGCCGTGAACGTTTCAGCAAGTTGACCATGCTTAAAGAGCTTCATTGGCTTGCCTGTCGCGGTGTGGTACGTTAATTTTCCTTCACACACTTGCAGCATCGTCCCTTCAGGGATACCAACAACGACTTCACTTGGGTTCATGCACAAGAACTCTTCAATACGTTCATCACGTGTTTCGCCCATATGCCCAGAAATGGATGCTTCTATATAGTGAGGGTTAATCTGAAATGGCACAAAATTAAGCGCAGGCAAGATAGCAGCACTGACAATTGGCATATCATTAGTAGTACGGATCGTTGGGGTTGCGACATTTGTTCCCGCACTCCAACCAATAAACAGCTTACCTTTGTTGATCACAGCATCACGCATCGGTGTTACCAAGCCTAGGTCGTGAAGCATACGGTTAAGTACCCACGTATTACCGCCACTAATGATGATACCATCAACCTCTTTCAAGGCTTGCACTGGGTCTTCGGCTTCATGAATACTCACCACTTCGCAATCATATTCATCGAACACTTGCTGCAATTGCTGCATGCGATCTGAGTATTGCCCTCGAATCATTGCGAATGGAATAAACAACATTTTTTTAGGCTGAGTCTTTTCCATCATTGGACGAATCCACTCTTTACCATACTCTAAAAGTGATGTGTCACCTGGTAACTTACCGTTACTAAATAGCATTACATTCATTACAACCTCACTACAATTTGCAAATTTACTATATATTATTTTGATATTCTCTTGAACTACAGCGCTTGCTGCTTTCAAAGACTCTACGGGTAAGTATTCATAAATTGAGGGGAAGTAATGTGCGCCAGTAAACAAGTTCGGAAAAGGAATGACCTTTTGAAATAAAACAGTCCCGTCATAACCATAACGCGAAAGAATTGAACGCATTTCTATTCCAGCATTATTGTAATAATCGAAATCATTAAACATCTTTTCAATTTGGGGAAAATTTTTCTATAACAACCATGAAGTAATCAAGGGAATCTATTATCCCCACAACCAAAGGTGCGCAACCTATGATAGTCATGTTGAGATGATGGTCATACGTTATGGTGACGTCAGTAGTTAATAGATTTGTTCAACATTGTTCGACATGTTTGTTTTGGTTTAAAACGAATAAAAATAACGCCCTCTTATTTGAGGGCGTTATTGATTGTTTAAGCGTTCACTTTTACTTCAGCTCTTGGAGACTGACTCCAAGTCACGTGAAACTTTTCAGCTTCATCTCTATCGACTCGCGAATAAGTATGAGAACCAAAATAGTCACGTTGCGCTTGCAGCAGATTTGCAGGCAACACCTCACAACGTAATGAGTCGAAGTAACTCAGAGCAGAGCTGATTCCCGGCATCGGCACACCATACAGAGCTGAGTTCGCTACCGCGATGCGCCAAGCCAACTCGCGCTCTTCCACTTGTTTGATGAAAGCCTCATCAAACAATAGATTCGCTAGCTCACTATTTTGTTGGTAAGCCGATGTGATACTTTGCAAGAAAGCGGCACGAATAATACAACCCGCTCGCCAAATCTTAGCAATTTGAGTGAAATCGAGATTCCAACCCTCTTTGTCTGACGCTGTCTTCAATAAATCAAAACCTTGGGCATAAACAGACAGTTTGGCGCAATATAGGGCATCGTGAAGCTCAGAAATAACCTCTGTTTTATCCAGCTGACTCTTATCCACAATATTGCCTTTCAAGAGTTTACTACCCTGAACTCGCTGTGACTTTTGGCCGCTCATCGCGCGTGAATAAACCGCTTGAGCAATGGTTGGGGTTGGACACCCTTCTTGAAGGCTGTTAACTGCCGTCCACAAACCCGTGCCTTTCTGCCCTGCTTTATCAAGCACAACCTCAACGAACGGCTTACCCGTTACAACATCTTCGTGTTGAAGAATATCGGCACTGATTTCCATCAGGTAACTATTAAGTACACCGTTGTTCCATTGTTCAAAGACTTGTCCAATCTCTTGAGCTGGCATTTCAAGCACATCACGCATGAACTGGTACACTTCGCAAATAAGCTGCATGTCGGCATATTCAATACCATTATGTACCATTTTCACATAGTGCCCTGTACCAGAAGGACCAACATACGCCGCGCACGCTTCACCCGCTTCAAACTGAGCAACCGGTAGTCCATTCGCATCCACTTTAGCAGCAATCGCTTCCCACATCGGCTTTACATACTGCCAAGCTGATTGGTCGCCACTGGCCATGAGCGCAGGGCCAACACGAGCGCCTTCTTCACCACCAGAAACGGCGGTGCTAAAGAAGCGCAGTTTGCCTTTGTAATTCACTTCACGCGCCTCGGTATCTGTCCAAAGGCTGTTACCCGTATCGATAACAATGTCGTCATTTTCTAAGCCAGCATCAAGCAAGCTATTCACGACGATATCGACAGGTTTTCCAGCAGGAACCGACAAAACGATTACACGCGGCTTCGCTAGCCCTTGCAGCACATGCTCAAGGCTAGTCCCTTGTGTGAACTGACCTTTACCAGTAAACGATTCATTAAGCAGCTTTGCTTCTAAACTGGCGCGATCAATATTGTCTGTATTCAAGTCAAAGCCAGCAACGTTAAAGCCGTTATCCAGTAGGTTGAGCGCAAGGCTTTTGCCCATCACGCCTAAACCAATCATCGCGATGTCATTTTTTATCTGAGTCATGGTTTAACCTATCTGCTTAATTTGTTTGAGTGCACTTTCTACGACTTGCTCAACATCTTGCGATATATCGACAAATAGCGCTTCATCTAGCTCAGGTTCAACCAAGGTTGCGAATTGGCTTTTCAACATTTCTTGACCATTAAAGTAATGGTTTTCACGAGCTTTATGGCGATTCCAAATCGTATCGAAACTGCCCTGAAGGTAAACAATCACTAAGTCTTCATTGTTCTCTCGCAGAATCTCGCGGTATTGAGGTTTCAATGCAGAGCATGCAATCACAGCACTTGGTTGTTCGATGTATTGCTTATTCAGTGTTTCTAGCCATCCTTGACGATCTTCGTCAGTCAGCGGGATACCTTGACGCATTTTTTCAACGTTGCTTTGCGGATGGAAGTCATCGCCATCAAAGAATTGAAGTTCTAAAGCCTGCGCGATACGGCTGCCAATCAGGCTTTTTCCGCATCCAGATACGCCCATCACGAGTATTTTTTTGCTTTTCATAAGGCAAGCCTTCCCTAAGCCCCAACCAAAACAGGGGCTGACAATCGAATCTAATAGTTAAACTTGTGTTGCTATTGATAGGTTCCTGAACGTTAAACTCACTCAGGAACCTTCGCTGTTATTGCCACCAAAGCGCGAGCTGAGGGAAGATAATAACCAGTGCCAGAACCAATACTTGAAGTGCAATGAACGGCAGTAATGAAGAGAAAATCTCACCTAAGCTGATGTCTTTTGGTGCTACTGATTTCAAGTAGAATGCCGCAGGACCAAATGGTGGTGACAAGAACGACACCTGCATGTTTAGGCAGAACACAACACCGAACCAAACTGGGTCGAACCCAAGGCCAGTGATGATCGGAACGAAGATTGGCATTGTTAGAAGTGCCACACCTACCCAGTCAAGGAACATGCCTAGAACCAGTAAGATAGCCATCATGATTAATAGCGTTACTGTCGCGTTACCGCCACTGAGCGCAAGGATGGTTTCTTCAACAAAATCAATGCCGCCCATCAGGTTGTAGATACCAACCAATGCGCTTGCACCGATACCAATCCACATGATCATGCCGCAGGTACGCATGGTTGCGATGGCACTCTCTTTCAACATGCTGAAGTTCAGTTCACCACGGATTAGCGCACTGATCATGATACCAACCACACCCAATGCAGACGCTTCTGTTACTGAAGCGATACCCGTGTAGATACTGCCTAGAACTGTTGCTACAGAAAGCAGTGGGAAGAACAGAGCCTTGAAGTAGCTTGGCTGATTTGCGATATCTTCTTCTGTCTCATCATCACTCGGAAGAGGAGCCAGAGAAGGATTCAGCTTACAGCGAATCAATACGTAGCCGATGTAACAGCCCGCAAGGATAAACGCTGGCAAGAAAGACGCTTTGAACAGGTCTCCAATCGATACACTCGCTGTCATACCGTAAATGATAAGTACGATACTCGGTGGAAGCATAGTGCCAAGTGCACCACCTGCACAGGTTGTACCAATAGCAAGCTTACGGTCATAACCTAAACGAAGCATTTGTGGCAGAGCAAGAATACCCAGTAGTACCGTTTCACCACCTATAACGCCTGACATCGAAGCCAATAGAACCGCGACTAATAAGGTTTGTACCGCCACACCACCACGAACTTTACGGCCGACAGATTTCATTGCATCAAACAAATCGCGAGCAATGCCCGAACGGTCTAGTAAAGCGGCCATCAATACAAACATCGGTACCGCGAGGAACACATAACCAGAAGCAAAACTGTAGGTACGGCTTGCGATCAAAGGCAGGGCATCAGGACCAAACCAACATAGAGTGAAGAAAATTGCGACAAAGCCTGTTACGAACGCTAGCTGCATACCGGTCAGTAGCAAGCCAATCATCATAACCAGCATGAGCAAGCTGCCCCATGCGATACCAATAGAAGATAAATCAAACATCGTCATTCTTCCTTAGACCCATCAACTCTTGGATTAGGTGCAATACAAACTGGACAACAAGAACACACAAAACGACAAAAATCAGGCCTTTCAGCAGCGCAGGATAAGGCGCGTTTAACACTGAACCTGATGTTTCAAGGCGGAATTCACCCCATGGTGCAAACCACGCTTCTTCCGCAGTGAAGTAAGCTGCATAAGCGAGCATGCCTGCAAAGGCCAAACCCACAATGTGGTGAACAAGATTAAGATATTTGCGTGCTTGGTTAGACACTGAATCGTAGATAAGAACCACACGTACATGCTTATTCGCAGCAAACGCGTAGATACCACCAATAATGAATAAAGAACCACCGATGAAAGAAGCTGTTTCATGTACCCATGTGGTCGGGGCATCGAATGCGTAACGCATCACAACTTCATAAAATGAAATCAATACAGTAAAGATAAAAAACCAGCTCACGAGATTACTGAACTTTATAACAAAACGATCAAGCGCATTTCTTGGTTGCTCGTCGTTTTCAGCTGGGGCATGGGGAGTTTTGTCTGTCATGGGCCAAATATCCTGGGAGAATACGGGAGAGCAATGCCCTCCCCCGTCAGTAAACTAAGTTTAAATTACAGTAAGCCGTTTTCTTCTAGGAACACAGTCACTGAGGTGTAAACTTTTCCTGCGTTATCAGAACGCTCTGCAAATACTTTCCATTGACCTTTCGCGATTTCACGGAACTTTTTACGTTCTTCTTGAGACCAATCATGGATAGTGATTTCTGGGTTCGCTTGAGCTTCTTTTAGTGCCGCTTGGTCAGCCATTTTCAGCTGAGTTGTCATGTCGTAAGAGAAGTCACGCACTGATGTTTGCAGCATTGTTTGTAGATCAGCTGGCATCTTGTCCCATTTCTTCTGAGAAATAGAGATATCGATAAGCGGTAGTGAATGGAAACCCGGTTGAACTGGGTGTGTTGCAATGTCGTTCATGCCCGCTTTTTGGTTGGTAGAGAATACCGTGTAGTCCGCTGCATCAATTACGCCTTTGCTTAGGCCAGTAAATACTTCAGAACCTGGCAGGTTTACTGGAGTCGCACCCGCGGCTGCAAATACTTGTTGTACTAGGCCTTCAGGCGCACGCAGTTTAAGACCTTTAAGATCCGCTACAGCGTCGATTGGCTTTTTAGAAATGAATGATTCAACGCCGGTTGTTGAAGCACCAACGAACTGAACACCGTAAGGCTTGTACAGTTCAGTCATTAGCTCATTACCACCACCGTAGTTCATGTACTGAAGCAGCTGTGTTGTGTCTGACCATGCACCAACCATGTTACCAATTAGGCCGAATGCTGGATCTTTACCAGAGAAGTAACCTGTTGCAGTGATGTGGCCATCTAAGATACCCATTTTGATCGCGCCTAGCGTTTCTGTGTGCTTAACCACAGCACCAACAGGAAGTAGATCGATGTCGATACGTCCATTAGACATCGTTTCTACGCGCTCGGCCCACTTCTGCTGAACCTTGAAGTTCAAATCGCCAGACGGATCTGAAGATTGAATCTTAAGTTTAAAGTCTGCAGCCATTGCTGAAGTAGCAAATAGACCAGTGAGGGAAGCAGCAATCAGCGTTTTAGTCAGAGCTTTCATTTGGGTATCCTTATGAGTTTCACAGAGTCCGGCTTGTTATTGTATGTTACCGGTAACGTTGAAGTGGATGTTACCGGTAACTTTACAGCCTTGTCTATGAGAAGGATCACATCTTTAACATTAGTAAAACGTTTGCTATCAATAAGGGCAATGCGACTAAAAAGTCACATTATAGGTTGGAGGTAGAGTTTAATTTCTTTTTAAGTCAGTGAGATAACTAAGCCAGCAATGATAAACATGACGCCTACACCACGTGTAACGTGCCACTTTTCCTTTAAAAAGTAGATCCCCATCACTACGCCGAAGATGATACTTACTTGCCTTAGAGCGACAACCAAGCTGACATTTTCAGTCATGGTCATCGCAAACAGCACCAAGCCATAAGTCGAAGCCATCATGATGCCAGCAAGTGTTGCTCTTTTACGCAATAACCAAGCATTATGAAATTCGATTTTTTGATTCGACACGAGCAACCACAGGCTCAGTGGAATCACAATCGCCCAAAACTGAATGCCCAGATAGAAGATCGCTGTGTGCTTGTTAGTTATAACTGGTGTGCTCAAAGGATCGAGTAACAGAAGCGCTTCTTTATCAATAATGGAATACCCCGTGGTACCGATGGCGGCGATCAACGCCCACAGTACGCCAAGGTTGAGATACGCTTTTAACCTAAGATCTGAAAACTGCTTAAGTGGTACAAACAAACAACCCAAGGTAATCAAGGTGAACCCAAACCATTGATTAGGTGACAGCTCATAGCCTATCAACACCGTGCCTAAACCCACCATCAACACGGGCAGTGCTCTTGCCATTGGGTAAATCACGCCGATATCAGCCTGTTTATAGGCTGCGCCCAAGCCGATCAAATAGATGATTTGGCAAATCCCGCTCAAGAAAACCAGTTGCCAAAATGGAAGTAAGATATTTGACAGTCCAACGCTGTGAACATACCAGATCAAGTAAGGCGTCAATATCGCTGCGGCGGCAAAGCCAGAGGCTAAGAAGAATGACGAGCCCGAGCCTTGATTAGATTTACCTAGAACGTTCCAACCCGCGTGAAGCAGAGCCGAAATGATCACGATGACAATGGCAGAGAATTCCATTTCATTCCTAAATTATTGATGAATTAGCACAACGGCTGACAACAGGTGATAAAAAAGGCCTCCGAATAAGAGACCTTTGAGCGTTTCAATTGGGCAATCCTGCATAATTGCAGGTATGCCAACGTTATAACGTACGATTAGCGCTCTAGCTGTGCGATCGACTCAATGCTGATCGCGTCATGACGCCAATATTCAATATCGCAATCAATCAAATCACCGTCTTGATTGTAATTAACACGCTCAACCACCATAGCCGGAGAACCTGAAGTCGCACGCAGGGCTTGAGCTGTTTCGCCAAGCAAAGACGTTGTGCTCACTCGGTAACGGATCTTCTGATACACCACGCCAAAGTGCTCACGGTAGATGTCCGTCAACGATTTAGACAAGTCGTAGTCAAGCAAGTTAGGGAACAACTCAGGTCGAATGTAGTTGGTCACATATACAACGGGTCTGTCTTCAAGATAACGAACTCTGTCTACTCGATAAACATCCGAAAAAGGTTGCAGCTCAAGAAGCCTAGTTGCTTCCTTGGTTGCTAACATGCCTTTCGCCGCCACCAACTCTGTTTTCGGCTTACGATTCTGCGACAAAGCCATATTAGTGAAGTTCAGTGTTTGTGTTGGATCGTAACGCAGTGGCGCTGGAGAGATAAACCAACCTCGTCGGTCTTCTCGATAAATTCGTCCTTCCGCTTCAAGTGAAGACAAGGCTTCACGTAACGTAACTCGTGTTGTATCAAACGATTCAGCCAGTTTGCGCTCCGCAGGCAGCTTCTGTCGTGGTGTTAACATCCCCGACTCTATCTGCTCTACGATGACATCTTTGATTTTTACGTACTGCACTTCATTTCCTTTTATTCTTGTTCTTGTCGTCAGCCACTCCTTGGCCAACTGCAATATAAAATAGTTCGCTAGCGTTTACGCCAAGCCTGGGTGCGCTTCTCGAATAACTTGTTGATTAACATATGAATCAACTTCGCGCTCGCTGCCGATATCATGATCATCACCGCCATGGCTGCTGCTGCACCCGTTTGTCCCGCATCATCCATATTCAGTACTGAAACTGACGCAGGTATCGTATCGGTAGAATACAAGAATACTACCGCAGATGTCGTGGTAAGTGCATTAATAAACAGGTATGTCGCAATATCTAAAATCGCAGGCAGACATACAGGTACCGTCACCTTAAAGAACAGCTTGTATTGCGGTAGGTTAACCGAAGCCGCCGTCGCTTCTATTTCCTCAGGCAACTGTTTTAATGCGGTTAACGCTGTCATGTGGCCGACTGTGTAGTAGTGAACCACCGTATTAATCACCAAGAACGCCATCGTGCCATATAAGAAGTTGAGTGGGTTACTCAAATCATTAAAGTAGAAGATATACCCCAAACCCAACACCATACCCGGAACGGCCATCGGTACCACACTGAGCATCTGCATTGCTTGACGAACAGGACCAAATGCTCTGCCCTTCTCAATGCAGTACGCGCCTAAGAAAATCAATACGGTACCGATGATCGCAGTCCAAGCGCCGAGGGTTAAAGAGTTGAAAAATGGCGTCCAACCATAAGTACTCATCTCTGCGAAGTTATAGTTATTTAGCGTTAGCGTTTTATTCCAAGGCCAGAAAGTGACCATAGATCCGTATATCGCCATGCCTAGCACGATAACAACAGCCACTGAAATTACGGTGCAATAGAGTAAACACACGCCATCACGTAGAGTGTTTGGCTCTGGTTGGTAAGCGACGGAGCGAGTATCAAACAAGCTCTTTTGTTTCTTTTGAACCCAGCGGTCAACGGTAAACGCAAGCAACGCAGGCAATAGCAATAGGATGCTAGTCACCGCGCCCATAGAGAAATTCTGTTGCCCTACTACCTGCTTAAAGATATCGGTAGACAGAACGTTGTAGCTACCACCAATCACCTTTGGCACACCAAAATCACAAACCACCAGCGTAAACACAACGATCAAGGTACTTATCAAACCGTATTTTGCCGCAGGTAACGTCACCATGAAGAAGGTTTTTAGCGATGAAGTATTGAGTGCACGTGCCGCCTCATAAAGACGAGCGTCAGAGGTTCTCAATGAAGTAGTCAGAATCATTAAGGCGTGTGGAAACGTCCAGAATATCAGGCCCAGTGAGATACCAATCAAGCCGTACACCGAGTTACCACCTAAGACTTCTTTAGCGATACCTTGATTACCAAATAAGAAGATCAAACTGATCGCTGGAAGCAATGAAGGAGCCAGAATAGGCGCTGAACCTAGCACTTGAAAAAGCCCCTTAAAAGGCATGCATGAACGAGTCAAAGCATAGGCATAGCCAAACGCTAATACTCCCACGACAACGGTCACTAACAACCCAAGCGTGAACGTATTGCCTACCGACTGCCACAGGCTTTGAGAAGCAAAATACGTTGCGAAATTCTGTAATCCTACAAATTCTCCGTCTGCATTCTGAACGCTTTTTTTCAACATTGCCCACAGTGGCATCAGGATAAACAGCGTCATGAACACAGACAAAAAGGCCAACAGCCCAAATAGGATTACGTTGTCTTTACTTAATCGAGCAAGAAAAGGCTGTACTCGTCGTTGAATTAGCAGCTTAGATTGCATCATTTGAGTCGATTCCATGATTATTTACGCCGCCTCGTCTTTCATCACTTGCAGGCTTTTCGATGGGTAAGCTCTCAGGCCTTCTTGGTCAAACGCCACATAACGAATATCACTGCGACGCAGCTTCAATCGATTGAACTCTTTGACTGATACATCAACGATGATCTCTTTCGCCGTGGAGTCATGTTGCAATTGACACTCAACACGATAAAACGCCCCTAAGAATTCGCTTGATACGATTCTCACGGGTAATGACTCACTAAAACGATCCACAAACTGGATTTGCTCTGGACGAACGGCAATATCGAAAACATCACCCAGATTTGGCGTGAGGTTATCTAAACCCGGCAACGGTAACATCGACTCAGCAATACGTATCTTGCCTTGCGCTGCGACAGAAGCTTGAATGAAGTTCATGCTGCCAACAAACTCAGCCACAAAACGACTGACGGGTTTTTAGTAGATCTCTTGTGGGGCACCTACTTGCTCAATGACACCATGGTTCATCACCACAATTCGGTCTGCCATCGTTAAGGCTTCATCTTGGTCGTGCGTCACCATGATAGTGGTGATACCCAACTTGCGTTGCAGTTGGCAGATCTCGTCACGCAGATGTGTTCTTACCTTCGCATCCAACGCAGACAGCGGTTCATCGAGTAGCAACAAACCTGGAGAAAGAGCCAATGCGCGAGCCAAAGCAACACGCTGCTGTTGTCCGCCAGACAGTTGATTCGGATACTTTTGGCCAGACGTTGGTAAACCAATCGTCTCTAACCAAGACTCAACAGTCTCAAGGGCTTCTTTAGTCGACATGCCTTGGTTTTTTAGACCAATCGCAATATTTTCTTCCACAGTGAGATTTGGAAACAAAGCGTAAGATTGGAACACGATGCCAAAGTCGCGCTTTTCTGGTGGCAAGAAGGTCGTATCATTACCGTTCTGCTCAATAGAACCTGAAGTTGGCAAGTCTAGACCTGCAATCGCACGTAATAAGGTGGTTTTTCCACAGCCAGATGGGCCAAGGAAGCAGACGAACTCGCCTTTATCTATCGATAGGGAGATGTCTTTTAACGCTGTAAATTGGCCAAATTGCTTTACAACGTTTTCAATATTCAAATAAGTTTGGTTGCTCATACTACAGCACTCTCTATATGGTATATACCAAATTTAAACTGAGAATATTGCAGTTGAGTGACAAATTTATAGAAGCTAAATGACAGTTATATTGCAGATATAATAAGCATTAAAGATTGCTATTTGTTCAGCTTTAAAAGTTAGTTCAACGTTGAAAGCCCTCAATGACGAACCAAAAAGTCACTGAGAGCCTAAATGTAAACTTCTAATTTAAACGCTAGATTAATCTATGATTCAACCTTGTCGGCTTTGCCCGCCGCACCTGCGAGTTTGGATAACTGTTTATCCAGCCACAATGGCGTGTTACCAGAATCTTCCGCGTTCTCTTTTCTTCGAACTGCATCTCTAACCATCATTGCTCCAACCCAACGAAATGGCTCTGGTGGGAAATAGCCTCGTGGACCGCTAGTTAAGCCACTACGTGTCCATTCGTTATCATATCCTAACACCATTGAAGACAAAATTTTTCCGCCCATACGGGTTTGAGCAACGCCATTGCCTGAATAACCAAGCCCATAATAGATGTTGCTTTGGCCTTTTAGGTTACCGAAAAATGGCAATCCGGTGACCGAACGATCTGAGCCTCCAGACCAATTGAAATCGAATTCACTTTGTTCCAATTTAGGGAACAGTTTTTGAAACGATTGATTGAGAATCGGCAGGTAGTTAGTCGTTTGGTTGAACATGCTTTCAACCTGATTTGCAAACGAGAATTTATTGCCGCCTTTGCCCAACATGAGTCGTCCATCCTCAGTGTCACGGTAGTAATGAACAAAGATACGTGAGTCCACTACCGCCGCTCCTTTTTCGGGACCAAACTGCTTGAGTTTTTCTGGAATAGGCTTAGTCACTACCATGTCAGACGAGACAACCACAATGCTGCGTTTGAACTCCTTAAAGTGATCGAGCATCCATGCATTGAGCGCTAAGATCACTCTATCGGAAGTTATCGTCCCACCCTCAGTTTGGACGCGAACTGGTGAGCCGTAATCAAGAGAAGTCATCTCTGTATTTTCGTAAATTTCGACACCCAATTCGATCGCAACGCGGCGTAAGCCTCTCGCCAATAACGCTGGCTGCACACTACCCGCAGCTTCTGAGTAGTAACCCTCAATGTGGCGATCAGATCCCGCTTTATCAGCCAAAGAATTGTCGCACTTCTTCCAGCTATTGATACCCTGCTTAACCAGCTCATTAACGACAGGCTTCATTCCGCCCTTTTGAGATTCATTGGTTGCCGTGTAGTAAGTGCCACTTCTATAAAGATGCGCATCGATTTTATGCTCGTTGCAGAACGCTTCGATCTCGTAAATGACTTTTTCAGATTCCTTAACCAGCCATTTGGCTTGCTCTTTTCCATAGAGTTTTTTCAGCGTTGGATATTTGGTTGACCAAGTCAGCATACACCCGCCGTTCGCGCCAGAAGCACCGCTGCCACACAAGCCTTTTTCAATCACGACAACATGTTTTTCGGGCTGTTGTTGTTTGATTGAAATCGCAGTCCATAAACCAGTGTAACCACCGCCGACAATGGCGATATCACAGTTAACGTCTTTTTGAAGCGGTTTAACGGATTCTAGCCCCGCATTGATGCTACCAAATTCCTGTTCCAATGCTTGCTTGAACCAATATGAGTAGTGCTTTTTCATTTGTTGTACCTTACTAAAAACCTAAAGGCGTAAAACTAAAAAAGGAAGACCGAAGCCTTCCTTTACTGATTCCTAACTTCTAATGAGCTGCATATCTAATGGACTACGTGTCTAATAAACTATGTGTCTAATAAGCTCAGTAGATAATTAACTAAGGAGCTCATGAACTAAAAAACTCAGCAGATTAAGATTTTGGCTCTGATTTAGCGTCAAACTTCTCAGACCATGTTTTAAGAACGTCTGCACGTTCACTGCCCATGCGAGCGAAGTCCATTTTTGCCATGTTCTTTTCTACATTAGGGAAGTTCTCTGCTTTGCCTGTCACATCTTGGTGACCAACAACTGGGTACATTTCGATGTAAAGCTCGTTTGCCGCTTTAGAAATAGACCAATCGATAACACGTTGTGCTGCATCAGAAGGCTTAACAAGGCCTACCGCTTCCGATTCCCAGCCGATGCCTTCAGGCGTAATCACAGAAAGTGGAGCGCCTTGAGTTTTCAGCTTAGCGCCACGGCTCGCCATAGAAATACCGATAGCGACTTCACCCATGCCCGCTTGAACACATGGCTTAGAACCAGAGTGCGTGTAGTGAGCAATGTTTTGGTCTAGCTTCTGCATGTAGTTCCAACCTTGGTCTTCACCCATGTTTTGTAACCAAGCCGAAACCTGCATGTAGCCCGTACCAGAAGATGCTGGGTTTGGCATAGCAATGTGACCTTTATAGATAGGTTTCGTTAGGTCATCCCAAGACTTAGGCGCCGGTAGGTTCAATTGCTTAGCCACCACTTCGTTAAAGCAAACTGCATTAAAGAATGCATCATTGCCGTACCAAGCTTGAGTAGATTGCGGGTCGTTGAGGTTTGAACGCAGTGCTTCTACACCTTGAGGTGTGTAAGGCTTGAGAATGCCCTCTTCTTTAAGCAAAGCCATAGAAGAGCCCGCAAGACCCCATACTACTTCTGCACGAGGGTTGTTTTTCTCGGCCAATAATTTTGCCGTCATGATCCCAGTTGAGTCACGAACCCATTTGATGTTGATGTCTGGGTTTTCACTTTCAAATGCGTTTTTGTATTTCGCTAAAATGTCAGTTTCAAAAGCGGTGTAAACCGTCACTTCCTGTGCTGCATAAGCATTACCCGCTAATAGAGTAACTAATGCTGCGAGTGATCCTTTCATAAAACGGTTTTTCATCATTTTCTCCAGTCAGGCCCGATGCCAAGGTTAGGAATTGCCAAGGTTAAAGTTGTTAAGGCTAGAAGCTCCATCTAGAGGCTTCTATATCCATAAATTCATTTAGGTTGTGAGCACACACTTTTATTTGGTATGTACCAGATAGCGAGTATTAACCTAATCGACTTTTATGACGATTAAATGAACAAAAAATGGCAGTTTCAAGATCGGAAAATTTCTCAACATCAGTGACAAATTTGAATATGAAGCTTTTGTGAAAATAACGTTTTGGCTATTTACGACCGTTTAAATTGGTTGTTAAAGTAACTGCAAATATTGGTATAGTCCAGAATATAAATCACGAGAATTAAACATGAGAAACGAATACCTACTACTGACACCGGGTCCTCTATCTACTTCTGAAACCGTTCGCCAAGCGATGCTAAAAGATTGGTGTACGTGGGATGATGAATACAACAAAGACGTTGTTGAAGTGATTCGTAGCAAGCTAGTGACTTTTGCGACTAAGCAAACGGGTTACACGAGCGTACTAATGCAAGGTAGCGGCACCGCTTCAGTTGAAGCAACAATCGGTAGCGTTATTTCTAAAAGCGGTAAGCTTCTTGTTGTTGACAACGGTGCGTATGGGGCTCGGATTGCTCAAATCGCAGAATACTTAAACATTCCATGCCATGTCGTTTCCCAAGGTGAAACATCACAACCTGACTTGAACGAAATGGAAACGGCATTGGCCATGGATTCAGACATTACTCACGTGGCGATTGTCCACTGTGAAACCACCACTGGCATGCTGAATCCAATTGAAGAGATTGCCAAATTGGCAAAACAGCACAACAAAACCGTCATTCTTGATGCTATGTCGAGCTTTGGTGGCATCCCTATGGATATTGCTGACTTAGGCATCGACTACATGATCAGCTCTGCAAACAAGTGCATTCAAGGGGTACCGGGGTTCGGCTTTGTTATTGCTAAGCAATCAGATCTCGAGAAGTGTAAAGGCCAAGCTCGCTCATTAAGCCTTGATTTGTTTGACCAATGGCACTGTATGGAAAGCAACCATGGGAAATGGCGCTTCACCTCTCCGACTCATACAGTGCGCGCTTTCTACCAAGCTCTACTTGAATTGGAACAAGAAGGCGGCATCGAAGCTCGTCATAGTCGCTACCAAACCAACCAAACCACATTGGTTGCAGGTATGCGTTCTCTTGGCTTTGAACCACTGCTTAATGATGACCTTCACTCACCTATCATTACCTCTTTCTATTCTCCAACTCATAGCGATTACCAATTCAAGGAGTTCTATGACCGTTTGAAAGAACAAGGGTTTGTGATTTACCCGGGCAAGGTTTCAAACGCAGACTGCTTTCGAATCGGTAACATCGGTGAAGTTTACCCGTCAGACATTGAAGCTCTCATTGGCGCTGTAGAAAACGCTATGTACTGGGACATCAAATAATGACGATGACCAATCAAGAGCCGATTCTAAAGGCCACACACTTTCGAAGCGAAGGCGATGTGAACACCACGCCAGCACGCGAAAAATGGAACGAATCGCTAAACGATGATGCGACTCAAGCAATGTTAAAGCGTGACTCTGACGTGTTTCTTCATCAAGCCATGTCAACACCTTGCCTAGACACGCTTGAAGCTGCAGAAGGCATCTACATTCAAGATGCGACGGGCAAGAAGTACATGGACTTTCACGGCAATAATGTTCACCAATTAGGTTATGGCCACCCACATATTATTAATAAAGTGACTCAGCAAATGGCGTCATTGCCGTTTTCACCGCGTCGCTTTACCAATGAGACTGCCGTTCAGTGTGCTGAAAAACTCACACAGATCTGCGGTGGTGATTTGAATCGCGTGTTGTTTGCTCCCGGGGGCACATCCGTTATCGGCATGGCGCTAAAACTTACTCGACATGTCACCAACAATTTCAAAGTAGTGTCATTGTGGGACTCATTCCATGGTGCGTCACTCGATGCAATTTCAGTGGGTGGCGAAGCTTGTTTCCGCGAAGGCATGGGGCCATTAATGGCTGGCGTAGAACGCATTCCACCAGCCGTCTCTTATCGCGGTGCTTTCCCGCTTCGCGATAGTTTTCCATTAAGTGGGAATAACGCTAGCGATTCAAACGAGACTGCATGTGATGTGCACTATGCCGATTACCTAGAATATGTGATTGAAAAAGAAGGCGGTATTGGCGCCTTCATTGCAGAAGCGGTTCGTAACACAGACGTTCAAGTGCCAAGTAAGGCTTATTGGAAGCGCATCCGTGAGATCTGTGACAAACACAACGTCATGTTGATCATCGACGACATTCCAAACGGTATGGGTCGCAGTGGCGAATGGTTCACTCACCAAGCGTTTGATATCGAACCTGACATCCTATGTATCGGTAAAGGTTTTGGCGGCGGCTTAGTACCAATCGCAGCCATGATCACTAAAGACAAATACAACACGGCAGCGCAAGTATCTCTTGGTCACTACACCCATGAGAAAAGCCCAATTGGTTGTGCGGCAGCACTCGCGACCATGGAAGTGATTGAGCAAGAAAACCTACTTGAAAAAGTACAAGCGGACAGCGCATTCGTGCGTGAACAGTTGCTTCAAATGAAAGAGAAGTACCCAGTCATTGGTGATGTTCGCGGCATCGGCCTGCTCTGGGGGGTGGAGTTGGTCACTGACCACATCACCAAAACCCGAGCTTTCGATGAAGCAGAAGCCGTGCTTTACCAGTGTCTAAACGATGGCCTGAGTTTCAAGGTGTCACAAGGTAATGTGATTCAGTTGAGCCCACCATTGATCATCAGTCGCAGCGAACTAGAAGTCGCTCTGTCTGTATTCGAAAAAGCGATAGCAAAAGTCTGCAAAGACTTTGAATACCTTTAAACCATCATTTAGCCAATAACTTAAAACAATCATTCATCTCCCAGAACAACCTGAGCCGGGAGAGAACAGAAATAGGACACTATTATGAACACAACATCACCTATCCAAGCGGTTATCTTTGACTGGGCTGGCACTATCGTTGATTTTGGATCATTTGCTCCAACCAGTATTTTCGTTGAAGCATTCAGACAAGGTTTCGACTTTGATATCGACTTAGCAGAAGCGCGAGAACCCATGGGGATCGGCAAATGGGACCACATCCAAGCAGTTGGTCGAATCCCAGCTGTTAACGCTCGTTGGAATGCTCAATTCGGACGCTCGATGACCAGTGAAGACGTTGATGCGATCTACGCGGCATTCATGCCTCTTCAGAAAGCAAAAGTAGCAGACCACGCAGCACCAATTTTAAACGCGATTGAAGTCGTGAATAACTTAAAAGAAAAGAACGTAAAAATCGGCTCTTGTTCTGGTTACCCACGAGAGGTGATGGACGTACTAATTCCAGCTGCAGCAGATTACGGTTATCTTCCTGACAACGTAGTTGCAACTGACGACTTACCGCAAGGCGGTCGCCCTGCTCCATTCATGGCACTTAAAAACGTCATTGACCTAGGTGTGACGAACGTCGCTGCGTGTGTGAAAGTGGATGACGCTGCACCGGGTATCGATGAAGGTCACAACGCAGGCATGTGGACAGTAGGCCTTGTACTATCAGGCAACGAAGCAGGCTTAACCTACCAAGAATATGTGGATGCCGACGAAGCGACACTTGCAGCTGCGCGAGAAAAAGCAAGCATTAAGCTAAACAAATCAAACCCGCACTACCTGATCGATACCATCGCCGACTTACCTAGAGTGATTGCAGATATCGAAAAGCGTTTGTTAGCCGGTGAGCGTCCGTAACAGCTAAGCCTCCGCTCCACCTTACAACTCAGGCTATGTAGCCAAATAATCCGTTCACACAAAAAGATGAAACCTCATATCGCCTTAAAATGATACGAGGTTTCATCGTTTCCAACATTTAAGACAACAATTGATCAACAAAAAAGCTATAAATAGCGCCTTGAAAACTATGAATACCAACAATCCGATTGACTATCATACGCAATCAGACTAACAATACATTAGTAGTTCCTTAAAAGTTCTACCTGAATCAACGCCTTGATTTACTTACGGTCGCAGTGTCTTAGCCAGTAAGTTATCGCTTTACAGGTCAGTTCAGATAACAATAAAAATTAATCCAAGGATAAGATTATGAAAAAACTTTCTAAAATCATGTGTGCTGTCGTCGCAGCTTCCGGCTTAGCGGCAGCTCCTTCTATTGCTGCAACCACTTATGTTGGTGCAAAAGTGGGCATGGGTTGGCTAGATAGTGCCTGTGTCGATGGCGTTAAATGCGAAGATGATTCTGTTGCGGGTGGCCTTTACGGTGGCTACAACTTTTCTGACAAGTTTGCTCTTGAACTGAGCGCAGACTACCTAGGAGACTACGATACAAGCTTTAATAGCACAGGAACTTTGAAGCAATATAGTGATTCAATCGTCGCTATCTCTCTGAGCCCTATGTATCGACTCGCTATCCAACAAAAATTTGATATCTTCTTCAAAGCCGGCCCGGCTTACATCATGCACGATGACGAAGATGACGTAGTATTGTCTCTTGGTATCGGTGCTGAAAAGCAATTTGCTGAAGACTGGGCACTGCGTGTTGAATATCAATACTTCGATGATTTCGATGATAAATTCGTGCAAGACTTAAACTCTAACCTTGTTACCGTTGGCCTTAGCTACAACTTTGGTACAGGTAACACAACGGCTTCAGCAGCAGCCGCTTCTGCAGCCGTTATAACACAGGCTCCTGCAGAGCCAATTGCCGAACCAGAAGTCATTGTTGTTGAAGAAGAAGTTGTGGTTACTAAAGCGAAAACTGAAAGCTTCTCTCAAGGTATGTTTGAGACAAACAGCACTGAATTATCTTCAGAAGGCAAATCTGCATTAATGCCATTAGTTGAAGTACTGCAAGCTCACCCTCAATCATCAGTTAATGTTGTTGGTCACACTGATTCAACAGGTGCGGCAGAGTACAACATGATGATCTCTAAGAAGCGTGCTGCTGCTGTAGCCGCATACATTGAAGAGCAAGGCATTGAAGCGGACCGCATTACAGCTTCAGGTGAAGGGGAAGAAAACCCTGTAGCATCAAACGCTACAGCTGAAGGTCGTGCGCAAAACCGTCGTGTTGACGCAACGATCCCAAGCTTCGAATACCAAGAAAAAGCGCAAATGGAAGAAGTTATCGTAGAAACTGCTGAATAATAGCACTCTACCTTAATTAAAATAATAAGGGCGGAGCACTTTCAAGTGCTCCGCCCTTTCCTTTATCAGGCTCTCCCCATATGCCGTCAGCTATAAGTAGAAGCCGTAAAAATCAGTCTACCGCCAAGCTGTACAATCAGAGACTAGACTATTTCCCAGCTGTGGGTCATCTCTACACCAGCACCCAGCATTAAGCATACTGAACAGTACTTTTCTAATGAATCCGCACAGACCTTAGCAACCAACTCAGGATCAAGATTTTCACCCGACACTTCAAAATGAATGTTAATCACAGTAAAGATTTTTGGTGCCGTTTCACGACGTGTGGTTTCAAGTTTTGCATTACAGCCTGTGATGCTTTGGCCTGCAGATTTCAAGCCATCAACCACATCAACAGAGCTACAACCGCCAGCAGCCATTAGCACCATTTCCATAGGGCTTGGCGCGGTAGCACCGCCACTGCCATCCATAACGACAGAGTGACCTGATTGAGATTGACCTAGGAATTTAAAGCCTTCGACCCATTTAACTTCTGCTTGCATGTTGTTCCTTAGATGTACGGAAACCGCCATCATTATCTATTATATCAATAATGGACACCCTACTACTGGCAGCATTTATGAGCAAGATTTTCTGTTTGAGATATTTTTTCATGAATAGTGTAATTTTTTCCATCTAAACCCTGTCTCTATTCGTACATTCAAAATCGAATGAGAAAAACGTCAAGATGAGGTATCTATGAATAAATTATCTAAAATATTGGTATCACTCGTGGTTGCACTACCACTGACTTCGCTATTTGTAAGCCAGACTGGCACTGCCAATACAATGGATAAAGCGATGGATTCAGGTAAAAGTGAAATCGCGACACTGGCTGGTGGTTGTTTTTGGTGTACAGAATCCGACCTAGAAAAACTGACCGGCGTCACCGACGTTATCTCTGGTTATTCCGGTGGTGAATTAGAAAATCCAACCTACAAACAAGTTTCCTCGGGTAAGTCTGGACACATCGAAGTGATCAACGTGACTTACAATCCCGATGTGGTTAGCTATGAGCAGGTACTTGACCAATTCTTCAGACACATCGATCCTACCGATGATAAAGGCTCATTCGTAGATAGAGGTCCTCAATATCGACCTGCTATTTTCTATCATAACCAAGAGCAAAAAGACGTTGCTCAGAATTTCATGATGGAAATAGACAAAGCTCAGATCTTTGGTGAGCCACTAAAAACAGAGCTGATTAAGTTTGAAAAATTCTGGCCGGCAGAAGAATACCATCAAGATTATTACAAGAAGAGCAAGGTTCGTTATAACTACTACCGCTACGCTTCTGGCCGTGACCAGTACCTAGATAAAATCTTCGGTGATGATAGAAAAGAAAATCCGAAAACGATCCGCCAAATCATCGATGGCAAAAATGCGACAGATAATGCTAAAACATACACCAAGCCGTCTGATGCAGAGATCAAAGCATCTCTAACTTCACTGCAATACGATGTCACACAAGACGACGCAACAGAGCGCCCATTTGACAACAAATACTGGGATAACAAGCAAGAAGGTATTTACGTTGATATCGTAACGGGTGAGCCTTTGTTCTCTTCAAAAGACAAATACAAGTCAGGTACAGGTTGGCCGAGCTTTACACAGCCAATCAGCGAGGCTTATGTCGTAACGACCACTGACTACAAGCTGCTTTACCCAAGAACAGAGGTTCGTAGTAAATTTGGTGACTCTCACCTAGGGCATGTATTTAAAGATGGTCCAAAGCCAACAGGTTTACGCTACTGCATGAATTCAGCCGCTATGCGCTTTATCCCAGCAGATAAATTGGCTGAGGAAGGCTACGAAGAATATATGGAAATGTTCGAAGGCTAAGTGCAAAGAAACTAGTGCTACACCTATGCCAACAAAGCCAGCATATCGCTGGCTTTGTTTTTCTAACACACTAACAAGAACTATAAATCCTAACCTGTTAGCATTATTAACCCGTTAACATTATTAGCCCGTCAACACCGTATCTTCTGGGTACTTCAACAAAGAAGGTTCTGGACGAGCTAACATGTACGCCAAAGTCAAAGGACCAATACGTCCGATTACCATCACCACAATCATAATGTATTTGCCCGGCTCAGTGAGATTTGCAGTGAGTCCAGCTGTTAAACCGACGGTTGCAAAAGCAGAAATCACCTCAAACATAACTCGATCAAACGCAGCCTTTTCAGTCAGCATTAACAAAAACATCGCGGTGGTTAATAGCGCTCCACTGACCACAATAATGGCCAATGACTTTGTTACCGCTTGCCAAGTCACGGTGCGCTTAAACATCACGACATGCTTTTTCTGACGCAAGAATGTCCAAGTTGCAACAAACGCAACCGCGAAAGTCGAGACCTTAATACCACCACCAGTGGAAGTCGAACCAGCACCAATCAACATCAGTACTATCATCACCAATAATGCCGGTTGCGTATATTGAGACAAATCGACACTATTGAAACCAGCGGTACGAGCACTCGCAGACTGGAAAAATGCCGCTAGCCATTGCCCTTGTGTCGACAAGCCCTCCATCGTCGCTGAGTTATTTCTCTCCAACAACCAAAACATCACCGTGCCCACCAACAATAACGTCGGTGTCGCCGTTAGCATAATCTTGCTATGTAAGTGCAGATGTTGGAAACCTTTACGCCAGTTACTCGATAAGTCGCCGACGACTGTAAAACCAAGTCCACCAAAGATGAACAAGCCCGCTAAGGTAAAGATCACCAAAGGATCATCAACAAAACTCATCATACTGTCTGAGAACAGCGCGAAACCTGCGTTATTGAATGCAGATATAGCGTGAAAGAGTGCATAAAAGCTTCCCGTTGCCCATCCCATTTCTGGAACCCAACGGAAACAGAGCAACACAAACCCAACAAACTCCGCCACCAATGCAAAGATGATGATCTTCTTCACTAACTTACGAAGGTTAATCTTACGATCTTGTCCAAGTGCTTCTTTTGCCAATGCTTGTTGTTTAAGGCTTAATCGGACACCAAACATATAGAGCAGTACCGCAGACAGGGTCATCTGCCCTAACCCACCAACTTGCATCAAGAACATCAGTAAGATTTTTCCTGCCAAGGTGAAGTGCTGACCAGTATCGACAACACCTAAACCTGTCACACTGATCGCTGACGTGGCAGTAAACAGTGCATCCGTAAAGCTTAGCCCTGTCACCGAGAACACAGGCAGCGTCAGCAAGATTGCTGAGGGGATAAGAACACCTAAGAAGCTCGTAAGGATAATCTTAGGTTCAGAGCCTTTGCGTGGCTTCTTATCACTTTTAAGGGTGTAGAAAGTACCTTTTCGTTTTACCGAATTCATACTGTTACCTTACTTACCAATTACCAATTGCGTAGCTTTCTAGATAAAGTCTCTTTCGGCCCAGCGATGATCACCACATCCCCAATTTCTAAACTCACATCCAGTTCTGGTGCTTTCGTTAAGTTCGGGCCTCGCTTAAAGCCAAGTACCTCAACACCATTTTCTTTACACAGCTTAAGGTCACCAAGTTTCTTACCCAACAAATTAGAACCAATAACGATTTCCGTCATCGCTAAGCCACTGCCAAGGTCGATAAACTCAAGAACGCGTCTATCCAACATTTTACGCGCGACACGAATACCCATGTCTCGCTCGGGCATAATGATGTGGTCAGCACCAATCTTAGAGAGAATCTTGCCGTGGAACTTATCATTCGCCTTCACCCAGACTGCTTTTGCGCCTGATTCTTTAACGACCAACGTTGTGAGAATACTGGAATTAACGTCAGATCCAATCGACACCATCACCATGTCGTATTCATCGAGCCTTAACTCTTTAACTGTCTCTTCGCTTGTACAGTTCGCAACAATCGCTTGAGAAACAAAAGCCGCCGCATCTTTCACTCGCTCTTCATCAATATCAACGGCGAGTACCTGTGAGCCTGAACTTTGTAGCTCTTTACAAACAGAGAGACCAAAACGTCCCAAGCCAATAACTGCATATTGTTTGTCACTCATTTATTACTCCACTTACAAAGCTACGTAGCATCGAAAACAAATAATAAAATTGTCTTCATACAAAAAACGACTATATATCCATATAGAGATACAATTGTCAGCTAATCGCTTGATTTATAAAGGTAGAGAACAAAAGTGATTTCTGCTAATTTCTAGCCCACTATTTCTGCGGCAGTACACACAATGAATGAATTCATAACCCAAGTACAAACCTACATTAACCAGAGCCATAGTGATTGGGCAAACAGCGTCCTATTCATCACTATTGCGAGCTTTCTCGCTTGGGTCGCTTGGCGAATTATCCATAATCGCTTAGAAATTCTGGTTCAGAAAACCCCATTCCACTGGGATGACCTACTGCTAGAGGCACTAAAAACACCTGTCAGTACGTTACTCTGGTGTTGGCCTGCAACTGTCTCTGTGGGGTTAATTCTTCAAGATCAGTTTGGCAATGAAATTAATTGGTTAAAAACACTTAAGCACATATTAATTATCTGTACCTTCGTTTGGTTTACCTTGCGAATGATCACCAACACTGAAGCGTACGTCTTAGAACAAAAAACCAGAGACGAAACCACAGTACAAGCTATCGCGAAAGTCGCTCGCTTGTTCTTTATGGTGATGGGCGGCCTGACCATCATGCAGGCGTTTGGGCTTAGTCTTTCCGGCTTACTGACCTTCGGTGGTGTGGGTGGATTGATCGTCGGTTTGGCAGCAAAGGATCTACTGTCGAATTTCTTTGGCGGCATGATGATTTACTTCGACCGTCCCTTTAAAGTCGGTGATTGGATACGATCTCCGGATCGTCAAATCGAAGGTACTGTCGAACGCATTGGCTGGCGTATGACCATCATTCGCACTTTTGATAAGCGACCTTTATACGTGCCAAATTCTGTGTTCAGTAACATTGTGGTGGAGAACCCATCAAGAATGTTGAATCGACGAATCAATGAAACCTTCGGGCTTCGTTATCAAGATGCAGACAAACTAGCTCTAATTGTTGATGAAGTTAGATCCATGCTCGAAACACACCCAGATATTGATGCAAAACAGACGCTGATCGTTAACTTTGATAAGTTTGGTCCATCAACCCTTAATTTCTTTATCTACACCTTCACCAAAACGGTTAACTGGGTGAGATACCACGAAGTTAAACAAGATGTTCTATTACAAGTGTTAGCGATTATTCATAAGCACAACGCCGATATCGCTTTTCCAACACAAACACTCAAGATCGATCCTCAAGATTTTGGCGAAGCGCAAGGTATAGTCATTTCCAACCCAGAAGGTCATTAACATGCACATCTATATTGCTTATCGTTTATAGCTTGCCGTTAAGTCGATGGGTTATCGATAAGTAAGTCGGTTATTGATAAATAAACAGAGTGAAGCGTGGTAACATGGCGCCAGTATTCAAATACACCTAATTACCACTCTATGATTTTACCTGTGATCCTAGCTGGCGGCTCCGGAAGTCGCCTCTGGCCTCTGTCTCGCGAACTTTACCCTAAGCAATTTCTCAATATTGCTGGCGAACAGTCGATGCTTCAGCAAACACTTCAACGCCTGCAAGGTCTTGAGGACTATCTAACGGATAGCAAGTGCGCAGCTCCATTCATTATCTGTAATGAAGAACACCGCTTTATTGCCGCTGAACAAGCTCGATCGGCTAACATCCAACATAGTGGTATTCTGCTAGAGCCTGTCGGTCGAAACACGGCTCCAGCCATCGCATTAGCGGCATTACAAGCCTTAGGCAAATCAACCAATAATGAGCAGGATGCATCAGACCCGATCTTATTAATACTGGCTGCTGATCATCACATCGCTAACACCTCTGAATTCCAACAAGTGATCAGTCGTGGTGTTGATTACGCGAAGCAAGGCAAACTGGTGACATTCGGCATAACACCCAACGCGCCAGAAACGGGTTATGGCTATATCAAGCAGGGAGAACCGATTTCCCCTCTTGTTCAAGCTGACTCACGCATTACAGAGCAGTCAACCCATCACGCCTATGCCATTGATTGCTTCGTTGAAAAGCCTGATAAAGCAACTGCAGAAGAATACATACGTTCAGAGCAATACTTGTGGAACAGCGGCATGTTCATGTTTAAGGCATCCCGCTACCTTGAAGAACTCTCTCAACACCACCCAGAAATATTAGCGGCTTGTCAGTTAGCTCTTTCAAAGCAAAATACCGACCTCGACTTTGTCCGTATCGACGCAGAAGCATTCAAAAATAGCCCAAGTGACTCTATCGATTATGCCGTGATGGAAAAGACCTCACACGCCGCAGTGATCCCGATGGACGTTGGTTGGAATGATATTGGTTCGTGGTCTGCTATCTGGGATGTCAGTGATAAGGATGAGCACAACAACGTCATTGAGGGCGATGTGTTAACCGTCGACTCTCAACACAACTACATCCATGCGGAGAATAAGCTTGTCGCGACGGTAGGCGTCGAAAACCTCATTATTGTCGAAACCAAAGATGCAATATTGGTTGCGAACAAAGACAAAGTTCAAAGTGTTAAGTCGATTGTTAGCCAACTGAATCAGGCTGGTCGAACGGAGCATGTCCATCATCGCGAGGTCTTTAGGCCTTGGGGTAAATACGACGTGATCGATCTAGGCAAACGAGACAAAGTGAAGCGCATTACAGTCAACGCTGGCCATAGGCTTTCGTTGCAAATGCATCACCATAGAGCGGAGCATTGGGTTGTAGTGGCAGGTACTGCGAAAGTAACCAACGATGAGAAAACGTATCTCGTCGAAGAAGATCAATCCACTTACATTCCACTAGGCCATATCCACAGCCTTGAGAACCCTGGAGACTCACCTCTCGAAATGATCGAAGTACAAACCGGTAGTCATTTAAGTGAAAACGATATCATTCGATATCAAGACAGCTATGGGCGAGACGTTCGAAACCAACAAGCTTCTTCGTCTCAGAACAACAAATCGAAATAAAGCGGCGACAATCAAGTGAAACCAACATTAGACCTTAACTGCTTTAAGAACAACGATATTCGCGGCATCATTGGTGACCAAATCAATGGGTACTTTGCCTACCTGCTCGGCAAAGCATTTGGAGAATACGCCCTATCCACGACACCTGAAGCCTCATTCGATGGCTTGGCTCAAGTGGTGATTGGTCGTGATAACCGAGAAACGTCCCTTTCATTACAAGAAGCCATGACCAAAGGCTTAATCGAGTCTGGAACAACCGTCGTTGACCTTGGAATGACAGGGACTGAAGAAGTCTACTTTGCAACTCGCCACCTTGGCGCCATTGGCGGAATCCAAATTACGGCAAGCCATAACCCAATTAATTACAACGGAATGAAATTGGTCGGCTTGGACGCTAGCCCGATAAGTAAAAACAGTGGGTTAGATGAAATCAAACGACGCATTAAAATACTCAATCAAGAACTGAACTGCAATTTACCGTTCGTTCATGCACAACCAAGTAACTCTAGTAGATCGACCAGTATTCTCGCCCCTTATGTAGACCACCTACTCTCTTATATATCTCCTTCTGAGCTTTCACCTATGAAAATTGTGGTGAACGCAGGGAACGGTGTCGCAGGACATGTCATTGATGCTTTGGAGAAGAAACTTAACGAACTCAGTGCCTCTATCACCGTCATCAAGGTTCACCATACTCCTGACGGAAATTTTCCAAATGGTATTCCCAATCCATTGATTATAGAAAACCAAATAGCGACTCGAAATGCTGTGCTAGAACATTCGGCCGATCTAGGAATTGCGTGGGATGGTGATTTTGACCGCTGCTTTTTCTTTGATGAAAAAGGCAATTATATTGAGGGTTACTATATTGTCGGGTTGCTCGCTGAAGCATTTTTGTTAAAAGAGCCTAACGCAACAGTGTTGCACGATATGCGTATGACATGGAACACAATTGAAGTCGCCAATAAGCTTGGTGGGGAGGCTGTTGCAGTCAAAGCTGGGCATGCGCTCATCAAAGAGAAGATGCGAGAATTAAACGCAGTGTACGGTGGTGAAATGAGTGCGCACCACTATTTCCGTGATTTTGGGTATTGCGATTCAGGAATGATTCCTTGGCTCTTAGTGATTGAACTAATCGGTGAGACTCAACAATCTCTTCATCAGTTGACCAGTTCGAGTATGGATAGATTCCCTTCTTCGGGAGAGATCAATCGCAGAGTTTCAGACCCAGAACAAGTCATGGCTTATGTGTTGTCGCACTATCAAGTTGATGCCGTTGAGATCGATCACACAGACGGGCTCAGCATGAATATGGGCACATGGCGCTTCAACTTAAGAAAGTCTAATACCGAGCCATTAATACGCCTTAATGTAGAAACCAGACAAGATAGAGCTTTGCTATCACTTAAAGTCGACGAGCTACTGTCTTTTCTCATTTAAGAGTCCAAGGCACTTTCCGTTTACAACTAAGAACCACAAAAAAGCCCTTATTAGCGATTGCTAATAAGGGCTTTGAATTTTTAGCCGCTTGGCGACTGGCTGAATAATTAGATTACTTGTTACGACGGGCTTCAACAGCACCGGCAAGTTGACGAAGTACTGTTTCAGTATCTTCCCAACCAATACATGCGTCAGTAACAGATTGACCGTACGTCGCCGCTTTACCGTCAACTAAGTCTTGGCGACCTTCAACTAGGTGAGATTCAATCATCACACCAAAAATGGCTTTATCACCACCAGAGATCTGTGCACTTACGTCATCAGAAACGTTCATTTGGCGCTTGAACTGCTTTGAGCTGTTCGCGTGGCTGAAATCAATCATCACTTTCTGTGGAAGACCTGAAGCTTCTAGCTCTTCTTTAATCTTACCAACGTGCTCTGCACTGTAGTTTGGCTCTTTACCACCACGTAGGATGATATGACAATCAGGGTTACCTGCGGTTTCAACGATCGCTGAGTGGCCGTATTTAGTTACCGACAAGAAGTGGTGAGAAGCGCTTGCAGAGCGAATTGCATCTGTTGCGATCTTGATGTTGCCATCCGTACCATTCTTGAAGCCAACTGGGCAAGATAGGCCTGAAGCCAGTTCACGGTGAACTTGAGATTCTGTCGTACGTGCGCCAATTGCGCCCCAGCTGATTAGATCGGCAACGTATTGCGGCGTGATCATATCTAAGAATTCGCTCGCCGTAGGCATTCCCATATCAGTTAGGTCAAGTAGTAACTTACGTCCTAGACGAAGACCGTCATTTAGTTTAAATGTGTCGTTCATGTACGGGTCATTGATTAGGCCTTTCCAGCCAACAGTGGTACGTGGTTTTTCAAAGTAAACACGCATTACGATTTCAAGGTTATCGCCTAGTTCGTCGCGTAGCACTTTCAAACGTTTACCGTACTCTAGAGCAGCTTCTGTATCATGAATAGAACATGGGCCAACAATAACAAGCAAGCGATCATCGCTATCTTCTAAAATATTGTGGATCGCTTTGCGGCTTTCAAAGGTTGTAGAAGAAGCAATTTCTGTCGCTGGAAACTTTTCTAAAACAGCAACAGGTGGTAATAACTCTTTTACTTTGTTAATTCTTACATCATCAGTCTGGAACATTGCTTACTTCTTCCTATTTTCTATCCTTGAGGCTGAATGCACGTTATCTCACGTCACTTTCCATCAGCATTTATCTTCTTGTTCCCTGTAACTTAACTAGTAAAAACCACAGTTTCAATCACTAATTAAAAAAAAACGCAATTTATTTTGTGTTTTATATTTAAAACACCCTGTATAACATTATTTACACGTTATCGATTGTGCAGTTATCAGACACAGTAAGAACACAGCTCTTCAAACTATCCTGGCTAGATAATGTCTTACGCAACGATAGATAAAAGCTCTTTACCACACTACAGCCTTTACAAAACGCATACACAAAAAATAGAGAGCTAAAGACTTTTCGTCACATAGAGAAAAAATGGGAACTAGCACCACAACCTTGGTTTGGATGTTACTCATCGAAGAATAGAACCGATCAAATTTGGCAATTTCTGCGCAGGAACGGTATATGGAGAATTGTACAGGCGAAACAACAGAAGATGTGACGACGAAAGAAACGAAGAACAGCTAACTGGTTGATAAGATTGCTATCGCGACCTTACCTTGGCCTCGATCGTCTTGTGAAAAGCCTCAAAGCGATGTGCCC
>NZ_AJZM02000391.1 GCF_000272405.2 Vibrio tasmaniensis 1F-187 | reverse complement strand
TTAAATTGTTAAAGAGCTTCACTTCTTGAGTCTTCCTTTTAAGTAAGGAACCTCTCGAAGAGGACGGTCATTCTAGCGAATTAACATTCAGTGTCAAACACTTTTTGAAAATTAATTTTTGTCGCTTTCCGTCTGACTGATTCTTGCTGAAGCCTTGTGGCATCTGCCGTCTCAGTGGTGTCGCATTATAGGGAACCCTCTCAGCTTAGCAACTACTTTTTCATGAAAAATGAATAAATAGAGCTTAAGTGCCTAATAGTTCACCTAAACGGAAAAAAGAGAGCATTTCTGCTCTCTTTTTGCTCTAAATCTAAAAGAATTCTTAGATAAACGCGTAAGCATCTGCGTACATATGGTCACGCTTTGCTTCTTTATTCTGAGTAAACAAGTCTCTTGCAGCGCCTGCCATTTCGAAACGACCCGCAATGTAGATATCAAAATCAGCTAATGATTCGAAACTTTGCGTGATTGCTTCAAGTACATTACCCGTTTGACCGTGCCAAACTTCAGGTGCTTCTTCTACTACTGGTACAAAATGTACATTACTGTGTTTTGCTGCAATGTCGACAAGCTCTTCTTTCGCATACAGCTGGCACTCATCTTTTGCGCCCCAGTATAGATGAATCTCTTTTTTACTGTTCTGCGCGATGCAGTGATCGAGAATAGAGCGCACGTAGCTGAAGCCAGTACCACCAGCAATTAGTAACAGAGGACGATCGCTTTCTTCTTTAACCCACGCATCACCGTGCGGAGCATCAATAGCTATGTCGCCATCTTCAGCTTGCGCTTTCTTCATTGCCTCAACAACTTCTGAAGCGTAAGCATTGTGCTCAGCTGCACCAATGTGCAACTCAAGCTCACCTTCATGGCGACAAGGGCTGCTTGCAATCGAAAAGGGGCGCTTGTCTTTTTCACCCATTTCAACCATCAAGTATTGGCCCGCTTTAAAAGCGACCGGTGTTTCTGGGTGAAGTAGGATTTGGTAAGTGTTACAAGCTAAAGGCTCGATAGATTTCACTTTACATTTAATAGTCATGTTCTTCCTCTCACTAACCCTTAATCGGCAAAGGTTAGAACTAAATTACTTTCTGCAAATGCTTGGCAAGCAAAAATCCAACCTTGTAGCTGCTCTTTCTCTGTGAGCATGGGTTCAAGGTGGTAACTCACTTGGCCTTCTAATTTTTTGCACATGCACATAGCGCATGCACCAACTTGGCAACGGTTTGGAAAATTGATATTGCTGTTGAGCGCAGCATCCAAAACCGTTTGCCCTTTTTCTACGGTAAAACTGATATTTTCTGGGTATAAGGTTACTTGGAAGCTCATGAGATTCCTAGTTGTTCCCAAATGCTATCAATCTTTTTAACGACGTCTGGGTTCTTAGTGATTGGAACACCCCACTCACGCAGGCATTCACCTTCAAACTTGTTTGTCGCATCTAGACCCATTTTTGAGTGTCCAGTTTGGTTTTTCAGGAAGAACGTATCTCTTGCCGGATCCATTCTTGTAGTCACCGCCCAGATAATGTCATTCCAGTCACTGACGTTAACGTCACTATCACATACGATGACAAACTTGTTCTCATCGAACTGAGACCAAACCGCTTCAATGATTTTTTTACCGTTACCTGCAGCTTGCTTATCGATAGACACAACGACCATGCACGCATTGTCATTCTGTAAGTGAATATCAATAATTTCAGGGAAGGCTTCGGTTATCTCAGCTAGGCAACCTTCAATATGCTGACTACCTATAGGTAAAGATTTAGCATCAGGTGATAGTGCCAGCTCCGCATCCCACTTCTTAGTAATGTCTAAACCCATTTTTGAGCCTAAACCTACTACTGGCGATGCAAAGTCTAGTGAATCGATAGGTGTGTTCTCTATCATCAGGCTATCACGAGACGGATCCATATGTTCACACATAGCAGCAGTCACTTGAGACCAATCACGCGCGTTAACATCCTCATCGCATACCAAGACAAATTTTGTGTACATGAATTGGCGTAGGAAAGACCATACACCCATCATCACTCGCTTAGCGTGACCTGGGTATTGCTTCTTCATGGTCACGACCGCCATTCGGTACGAACAACCTTCAGGTGGCAAGTAGAAGTCTTCTATCTCTGGGAATTGCTTTTGAAGAATAGGAACAAACACTTCATTTAACGCAACACCTAATACCGCGGGCTCATCAGGTGGACGGCCAGTATAGGTACTGTGATAGATCGGATTCTCTCGCATGGTTACATGAGTAATAGTAAACACATGATGCTTTTCTTTCTCGTTGTAGTAACCAGTATGGTCTCCGTATGGCCCTTCGTCTGCGAACTCATTCGGGTCGATGTAACCTTCCATTACGATTTCAGCACTCGCTGGCACTTCTAAGTCGTTGCTGATTGATTTAACGACCTCAGTTTTGCTACCACGTAGTAAGCCAGCAAACGCGTATTCCGATAAGGTATCTGGAACGGGCGTAACGGCACCAAGAATGGTGGCAGGATCGGCACCAAACGCTACCGATACAGGGAATGGCTTGCCTGGGTTGGTTTCCATCCAATCACGTAGATCAAGCGCTCCACCGCGGTGGGCTAACCAACGCATGATAATTTTATTCTTACCGATCTTCTGTTGACGATAGATGCCTAAGTTTTGGCGTTTCTTGTTCGGACCACGAGTAACCGTTAAGCCCCATGTTAGCAATGGCGCAACATCGTCTGCCCAACAGCTCATCACGGGGATTTTATCTAGGTCGACGTCATCACCCTGCCATACGATTTGTTGACAGGCCGCCTTACGAAGACGCTTAGCTGGCATATTTAAGACCTGCTTAAACACAGGCAGCTTATCGATAGCGTCTTTAAAGCCTTTTGGTGGCTCAGGTTCTTTTAAGTAAGCAAGCAACTTACCTACTTCGCGTAACTCTTTGACCTCTTGACGCCCCATACCAATGGCTACCCGATCAGGTGTACCGAATAGATTGGTCAAAACAGGCATGTCATAGCCTACGGGATTTTCAAATAAAAGAGCCGGGCCACCAGCACGTAGAGTACGGTCGCTAATCTCGGTCATTTCATAGTCTGGGTCGACAGGGTGAGAAATGCGTTCCAACTGACCAATGCTTTCAAGATGGTCGACAAAATCACGTAAATCTTTAAAACTCATAGGGCTTCTACATGCTGATTATTCTGCGCTCAGTATATCAAAAAGGGTGACGCTGAGATCCACCTTTTTAGTGTGGTTATTGAGAGGAAAAATCCACTTTACGGTAATGCTTGCTCGATCAAAGAGCTCTTCACCTGAGGGTTATCATTCACAAGATCTTGCAACCAGCGCGTGTGACCTTGTTTGGCTAATTCACGGGCGACTAATGGCGCTTCATCGGCAATCGCCATCCTAGAGACAAGGAACTGCTTCACCTCTTCTGATAGCGGGTTCACCTTGGTAAGCAAAGTAATCGCTTCATCTTTCAAACGAGGATTCTTAGTCGCTGCCATTACCTGTTCCAACGCGAACGTTTGTTTAGTTTTAGCAAGTCGCTCTAACTCTGCTTGGCTATGATAATCGGCCTTCATTCGCCATAGAATCTTATAGACCTCAGGGTCTTCGCTCACTTGCGCTAATCGAACTACCACCTCGGTAGAAGGTAACCAGCTAACAATAGAAGATGCGGTGAGTTGCTTAGTCAGATAGTCAACCGCTTCAGGAGACAAACTGTCTAGCTCTCGAATTAATAGTGCTTCTCGCGTTTGAACTTGATGCTCAGGCCCTGACAACCACTCATTAAGGTTAAGTTCCCGCTTTTCTGCATCCAGTACAAACACCAGTGTCTTCTGGTCTTGGTGCCATTGCTTGATCAGTCGATTAGCAATCGAAGGGTAATTAAAAGCAGGTACCGTAAACTCGTAGCCATCCCCACGCTCTAATACTTGGTAGGTCGGCGTGATAGCGAGTTGCTGTTCTATGAAAATAGACATCTTAGGGGTGAGAACGATCTCTTGCTGTTCGATCTTCTTCAAGAGCCGGTAACGAGCCACCTCTTGCTGGGGAAATGTCAGACGCTCAAGCGAAAAGCGTAGCGAATTGACTTCGTCACGCACGACAAGCTCGAGTAATTCAGCAGTTTTCAGTTTTACTTGATCATTCTCAAGCCAAGACTCTACTGTAAGTGGAGACATCTCGGTGGCATAACTCATACCAACCGGTGAAAGTAACAGTGAAGTAGACAGGAGTAATGATGACAACAGTCCATGTTGCATTTTAACTTCCTCGTAACACTTTTGCCCATTCTGCAAGCTGTCGCTACAAAATGCAAATAAAAAGCGCCACCCGAAGGCAGCGCTTTTTAATAACTATAAGCTAATCAATACTACTGACGACGCATAGCGTCAAAGAACTCATCGTTCGTTTTAGTCATTGCTAGCTTGTCGATAAGGAATTCCATCGCATCGATTTCGCCCATTGGGTGAACAATCTTACGCAGAATCCACATCTTCTGTAGTTCATCGTTCTTGGTAAGAAGCTCTTCACGACGAGTACCAGATCGGTTGAAATCAATCGCTGGGAATACGCGTTTTTCAGCAATCTTACGGTTAAGGTGCAGTTCCATGTTACCTGTACCTTTGAATTCTTCGTAGATAACTTCATCCATCTTAGAACCAGTATCAACCAGTGCTGTTGCGATGATAGTTAAGCTACCGCCTTCTTCTACGTTACGTGCCGCACCGAAGAAACGCTTTGGACGATGTAGAGCATTCGCATCAACACCACCAGTAAGAACTTTACCTGATGAAGGAATCACAGTGTTGTAAGCACGAGCTAGACGAGTAATTGAATCCAGTAGGATAACCACGTCTTTCTTGTGTTCAACAAGACGCTTCGCCTTCTCGATTACCATTTCTGCTACTTGTACGTGGCGAGATGCTGGTTCATCAAACGTCGATGCGATTACTTCGCCTTTAACTAGGCGCTGCATTTCTGTTACTTCTTCTGGACGCTCATCGATAAGTAGAACCATTAGTTCACACTCAGGATGGTTACGGGCAATGCTTTGAGCAATATTTTGCAGAAGCATTGTCTTACCCGCTTTTGGCGGAGCAACAATCAGACCACGCTGACCTTTACCGATTGGAGAAGCAAGGTCAAGAATACGAGCTGTGATATCTTCAGTTGCACCATTACCCGCTTCCATCACCATACGTTCGTTGGCGTGAAGAGGAGTAAGGTTTTCGAAAAGAATCTTGTTACGAGCGTTATCTGGTTTATCGTAGTTAACCGTATTTACTTTAAGCAGAGCAAAGTAACGTTCGCCATCTTTAGGTGGACGGATTTTACCGCCAATAGAGTCACCTGTACGAAGGTTAAAACGACGAATCTGGCTCGGTGATACATAAATATCATCAGGACCAGCAAGGTATGAGCTGTCTGCGCTACGTAGGAAGCCAAAACCGTCTTGAAGAATTTCTAGAACACCATCACCAAAGATGTCCTCACCACTTTTTGCGTGTGCTTTAAGGATGGAGAAGATAATGTCTTGTTTTCTTAAGCGAGCTTGATTTTCAAGACCTAGGCTTTCGCTAAGTTTAACAAGTTCAGACACAGGTCTGTTCTTCAGTTCAGTAAGATTCATAGTGGTGGAAGTTTGTTTAGTCAAAATAGGGTCTGTTTTCTTAAGTTAAGAAGGATTTGGTCACAGGCTCGACCAAGAAGAGAATTTGTTCAATTAACGTGCGATAAATTAGCACTAAAACTAAGACTAGTCCATAGCTTAGAAAAAACAAAACCGCGCATTTGTTAACTGCGCGGTTTCTTTTCAAATACTCACCTGATTATAGGTTAGCGTCTAGGAACTCTTTAAGTTGAGTTTTAGACAATGCACCAACTTTAGTTGCTGCTACGCCACCGTCTTTGAAAAGAAGTAGCGTTGGAATACCGCGAATACCGAATTTTGGTGGAGTACCAGCATTTTGGTCGATATTTAATTTACCGATTGTGAGCTGACCTTCGTACTCGTTTGCGATTTCATCAAGAATCGGCGCAATCATTTTACATGGACCACACCATTCTGCCCAAAAATCAACAAGAACAGGGCCTGCAGCGTTGATTACATCGTTATCAAAACCGTCATCAGTTAGCTGCAAAATCTTATCACTCATCTTCCACTCCAATGTATTTTTTAGAACTGGTTGGATGATAACCAGTAAATAGATGCCCTATTGGAATGTATTTACTTTCGTATTGCAAGCTTAAGCTGATATTCTATAGCAATGAAAAAGACGCATATCACAGAGCAAAAGTTCGCCGACTTGGATTTACTTCCGCAAGTCATTGAAGGATTGGAGAAAAAAGGGTTCGACTATTGTACCCCTATCCAAGCCTTGGCGCTCCCGGTACTGCTCACCGGCCAAGACATTGCAGGCCAGGCCCAAACGGGTACTGGTAAAACGCTTGCGTTTCTTACTGCTACTTTTAATCACCTGCTAAAAACACCTGAGCATGAAGGCCGTAAGCCTAACCAGCCACGTGCGATTATTATGGCACCAACGCGTGAACTCGCGATTCAGATCTACAACGATGCTGACTCTCTGGTTGCAAGCACAGGTATCAAGGCAGCATTAGCTTACGGTGGCGAGAGCTACGACAAGCAGCTAGGTAAGATCGAAGAAGGCGCAGATATCTTAATTGGTACGACTGGTCGCATCATCGATTTCTACAAGCAAAAGGTATTTAACCTTAACCACATTCAAGCAGTTGTTCTTGACGAAGCTGATCGCATGTTCGATCTTGGTTTCATCAAAGACATCCGCTTCTTGTTCCGTCGTATGCCTGAGCCAAAAGATCGTCTGAACATGCTGTTCTCTGCGACACTGTCTTACCGCGTACAAGAACTTGCATTCGAACACATGCACAACCCAGAGCATGTCGTTGTTGAACCTGAGCGTAAGACTGGTCACCGTATTCAAGAAGAGCTGTTCTACCCTTCTAACGAACATAAGATGGCTCTTCTACAAACATTAATCGAAGAAGAGTGGCCAGATCGCGCAATCATCTTCGCTAACACTAAGCACAAGTGTGAATCAGTTTGGGGCCACTTGGCTGCCGATGGTCACCGTGTTGGCCTACTAACCGGCGATGTTCCTCAGAAGAAACGTGAAAAGATTCTTGAGCAATTCACTAAAGGTGATGTTGACCTGCTTGTCGCAACGGATGTTGCAGCACGTGGCCTACACATCCCTCAAGTAACACACGTATTCAACTTTGACCTACCTGACGATTGTGAAGATTACGTTCACCGTATCGGCCGTACAGGTCGTGCTGGTGAAAGCGGTCACTCGATCAGCTTTGCTTGTGAAGATTACGCAATCAACTTGCCACCAATCGAAGAATACATTGAGCACGCTATCCCAATGTCTGACTACGATGCTTCTGCACTACTGGAAGATCTGCCAGCACCGATGCGCTTACGTACACGTAACCCGCAACAACGTCGCTCAAACAACAATGGCCCACGCAACGGTAACCGTAAACCAAACCAGAACCGTCGCCCACGCCAACCGCGCCATAACAAGGAAGCTTAGTCGCTTATGAGCCAAACAGTGTCACCACCGCTTTATGCTGCAATCGATCTCGGGTCGAACAGTTTTCATATGCTCGTTGTGCGTCATATCGATGGCAGCGTACAAACCATGGCTAAAATTAAGCGCAAAGTTCGTTTAGCTGCAGGCTTAGATGAAAATAATGCGCTTAGTACTGAAGCCATGCAGCGCGGTTGGGACTGTTTGAGTCTCTTTGCAGAGCGACTGCAAGATATTCCGAAAGAAAATATCCGCATTGTTGGTACAGCGACCCTACGTACCGCTATCAATGTGGATATATTTCTCGAGAAAGCGAACCAGATCCTTGGTTACGACATCAATGTTATCTCTGGTGAAGAAGAAGCTGCGACTATCTATAAAGGCGTAGCACACACTTCTGGTGGCAGCGGCCGCCGACTAGTGGTTGATATTGGTGGTGCAAGTACCGAGATGATCATCGGTGAAGGTTTCTCAGCCAAAGCCTTAACCAGCCTGAAGATGGGTTGTGTTACTTGGCTTGAACGCCACTTTAAAGATCGCCAATTAACCGCAACCAACTTCAACAATGCCATTGAAGCGGCTAAGTCTACGTTGGCTCCTATCCTAGATAGCTACACTGATATCGGATGGGATGTGTGTGTTGGTGCCAGTGGTACCGTTCAAGCACTGCAAGAAATCATGTTGGCGCAAGGCATGGATGAAGTCATTACTCATGCCAAACTCAAGCGTCTACAGAAACAAGCGATGATTACAGAGCGCTTAGAAGAGCTTGAGATTGAAGGCTTAACCCTTGAGCGCGCACTAGTGTTCCCAAGTGGTCTTTCTATTCTTATCGCGATTTTTGAGCTGCTTGAAATTGATTCAATGACACTCGCTGGCGGCGCACTCCGTGAAGGTCTCGCCTACGAGATGGTTGATGAGTTTCGCCAAGAAGATATTCGCGCTCGTACCATTAAGAGCGTGCAATCACGCTACCAAATGGACGTAAGCTACAGTGAACAAGTTGCTGTAGTCGCACAGACTCTATTAGAGCAAGCGGGCGCCGAAACGTGGGTTTCTGAACCTCAAGCAGGTGTGCTATTACAAACAGCGGCGAAGCTTCATGAGATTGGTTTAACAATCGATTTCAAAAAAGGCGGCGAGCACAGTGCTTACCTACTGCAGAACTTAGACCTACCAGGCTTTACTCGAGCGCAAAAGCACTGCTTGGGTGAGTTAACACGTCGCTACCGCGAACAGTTAACTTCATTGCCAGAGCAACATGCAATCTCAGGTACCAGCAGCAAGCGTATTTTACGAATTCTGCGTTTAGCTATTTTGTTGACTCACCGTCGTAATCCAGCGCTTGAGCCTGAGTTCAAGCTGACGACGGATGACAACAATCTGACCTTGACGCTTTCTAAGCAATGGCTAGCAGACAACCCGCTGACCGCAGCTGAGCTAGAGATCGAGTCAAATAGACAAACCGATATTGGCTGGCCATTGAATATTGAATGCCTCTGATATTAGTATCTGACGCTAGAAATTAAAAAAGCCCAAGTTAGTCTACTAACTTGGGCTTTTTCTTATCGCTGCATTAATGCTTTGCGTTACAAATCTAAACTTAAGCGTTAACACCTGTCGCTTTAAAGTCAGGGTTCACAGCGGTTAGCTTCTTAACTACGTAATTTAGAAGCACACCGTACATTGGAACAAACAGACCTAAGCTGATGATAAGCTTGAATCCGTAGTCGACCAACGCAATTTCAGTCCAGTGCTCAGCCATGAATGGATCTGGGCTTTGGTAGAAAGCAATCGCAAAGAACGCGATGGTATCAATGGCATTACCGAATAACGTTGAACACGTTGGCGCAACCCACCATTGCTTCATTTGGCGTAAGCGGTTGAACACATGCACATCCAAGATTTGACCGAGCAGATAAGCCATGAAGCTTGCCGCTGCGATGCGTGCAACAAACAAGTTGAACTCGCCTAGTTGGCTAAATCCTTGGAATGAACCTTCAAAGAACACCACCGACAATAAATAAGAAACGGCCAGCGCTGGTAACATCACTAAGAAAATGATTTTACGAGCAAGCTGCGCGCCAAAAATACGTACGGTCAGGTCGGTCGCTAGAAAGATAAACGGGAAAGTGAAAGCACCCCAAGTGGTGTGCATACCGAAGACGGTAAAAGGTAGCTGAACCAAATAGTTGCTTGATGCAATAATGATCAAATGGAACAAAACTAATAGTGCTAGGGCTTTGCGCTGTTGCGCAGGGGTAAAGTTACTCATGCTGTACCTTTTTAGTTTGGTTTGGGGGTGAGGGAACCCAAATCGAGTCATTTCTTCGAATAATCCAAGAAAGCTCTTACCAATAATGTGAATTAAAAATGTTTCTATAATTTGCTCTATTGAGCGGCGGGCGATTATACATTAATCAATATTGGCTGCAATGGTGAGAACAAACGCAAACGTTTATCCTCACTTTTATTGATGAATGGCGTTAGAAGCCAAGTTTTAAAAGCCAGGTTTAGAAGCTACGTTTCAGAAGCCATGCAAAAAGTTAGAAACCGCGCTTGAAAAGCGTCGCGAGATAATCGAACTCTTCTCGGCTTTCTTCAGCGTTTAACGACTCAAACCAGATTGATTCACTGTAATGTTCAGACTTTAAAAACATCCGACAATCTTCAAAATCAATCAACCAAGAGTGCATATCGGCGTCCCATTGCTTTTCAACAACAGACGCTGACAGCAATGCCACCAGCTTTTCACCTAGCACTTCATAAGAATCAAAATCAAAACTTGGAGACGTAATCAATAAACGCCCTTCCTCAGCCAAATACTCTCTTAAGCCAAATTCTGTTGGTGTTGTCATGTCCCTATCAACCTTATTCTTTTTCTATAAGCTAATGGTTTTTATAAGCTAAACACTTCTGAAAACTAGCAATTAGCCGTGTGTAGTGATGTGTTCTTGAATCAAATCCAAGAATGGATCAGCGTACTTATCGAGTTTGCGTTGACCGACACCATTCACTGCCAGCATCTCACCATAAGATGTGGGTAGGATTTCAGCCATATCAATCAGCGTCGCATCACTGAATACCACATAAGGTGGTAAGCCATCTTCATCAGCAATCGACTTACGCAGCTTACGCAGTTTCGCAAACAGCTTCTTATCGTAGTTCTTACTGCTCAGCTTGTCGGACTTCGCATTGCGCACCGCGGTATCTAAACGAGGAACAGCCAACTCCAAAGACATCTCACCACGCAGTAACGGGCGGGCTTCTTCTGTTAACTGTAATGTCGAGTTACGAGTAATGTTCTGGAACAGCAAGCCTTTGTGAATCAACTGACGGAAGATACTGATCCAGTAATCATGACTATGGTCGCGGCCAATACCGTAAGTAGACAATTTATCGTGGCCATTATCACGGACACGGATGTTCTGCATGCCACGCATAACTTCGACCACGTAGCCCATACCAAACGACTGATTGACACGGTACACACAAGACAATGCCTTCTGCGCTTCTTTAGTCGCATCAAAATGCTTAGGTGGATCGAGGCAGATATCGCAGTTACCACATTGCTTCTCGCGATATTCGCCAAAGTAGTTCAACAGAACCTGGCGACGACAGGTTTGCGCTTCGGCAAAAGCACTCATCGCGTTCAGCTTGTGCATCTCAACTTGTTTTTGCGGGCCTTCTTCTTTTTCATCCAGCATACGACGCAGCCAACCCATATCAGCAGGGTCAAACAACATCATCGCTTCAGCAGGCAAGCCATCACGACCAGCACGGCCAGTTTCTTGATTAGTAAGATTCGATGTTGCGTGGAATATCAAAGTGCACCACAAAACGAACATTGGGTTTGTTGATACCCATACCAAACGCCACGGTTGCAACAACGATCTGGATATCATCACGTTGGAAGGCCTCTTGAACGTAAGCACGCTCATCGGTGTCCATGCCTGCATGATAACCCGCAGCACGAATACCGTTATTGCACAGCTTCTCGGTCACCATTTCCACTTTCTTACGACTACCACAATAGATGATGCCGCAATTGCCTTTCTGTGTTTCTAGGTAGCGGACCACCTGAGACACGGGCTTGTGCTTCTCAACCAGGTTGTAGCGAATATTAGGGCGATCGAAGCTGCCTAAGTAAGTGTGCGGCTCCACCAGCTGCAAACGCGAGATTATATCTTTGCGCGTCGCATCGTCAGCGGTTGCCGTCAGCGCCATATAAGGCACATGCGGGAAATACTGTTTAAGCTGACCTAGCAAAGCATATTCAGGACGGAAATCGTGTCCCCACTGAGAGATACAGTGCGCCTCATCGACCGCAATCATCGAAAGCGGCAAGTCTTGTAAGCGCTCGATGAAGTCACGCATCAACACACGCTCTGGCGAAGCATAAACCATCTTCAATTGGCCTGAGTTCATGCGGTTGAACACGCTCAACAGTTGATCGCGTGGCATCGATGAGTTTATGCACTCAGCCGCCACACCATTAGCTTTCAACTGGTCAACTTGGTCTTTCATCAATGAAATGAGCGGTGAGATAACCAAAGTCAGCCCATCACGCACTAAAGCCGGGATCTGGTAACACAGAGACTTACCACCACCGGTTGGCATAATCACCAAGCTGTCTTTGCCTTCAACGGCTAGGTCTATGACCTCTTGCTGACCATCACGAAAGCTCTGATAACCAAAGACATCTTGTAAGATATCTTGCGCATCATTCGCGGGAGTTGGTGTTTGCTCAGCAATCAGAGTGGCGGTCATTGTGGTTCCTAATCAAGGTATAAAGTCAGCGTGCAGCATTGGCAAGCAAGGCGCACATTGTAGAGGGGAACGCTAGCGAATTAAACCGCAAATTGTTAGGTGAAAAGGGTTAACGCTCCTATACTGACCAACTCTCTTTATAAATCTTATTAATAAGCACTCAGTGCTAGAGAAAGTTACATGACACAAGAAGACCAACAACGTACGCGACAGGGAATTTTGCTTGCCGTTGCCGCTTACACCATGTGGGGAATCGCTCCCATATATTTCAAATCTTTAAGTGAAGTATCCCCATTTGAGATTCTTAGCCACCGTGTAGTATGGTCTTTTTTCCTACTCGCTTTTCTACTGCACATGAGTCGTGGCTGGCGTAAGGTTCGAGACACCCTCACCTCCAAACCCAAAATGCTCTATTTAGTCGCCACTTCGATTTTAGTGGGCGCCAACTGGCTTATTTTTATTTGGGCGGTGAATTCCAATCACATGCTCGATGCCAGCTTAGGCTATTACATCAATCCGCTGATTAACGTGTTGCTCGGGATGTTCTTCCTTGGCGAACGCTTACGTAAACTTCAATGGTTTGCGGTTGCTCTGGCTGCGATTGGCGTGATAATTCAATTGATCGCGTTTGGCTCTGTGCCGATCGTTGCCATTGCCCTAGCCTTCAGCTTTGGTTTCTATGGCCTGTTACGTAAAAAGGTTAGCTTGGAAGCTCAAACTGGCTTATTCATTGAGACGCTGGTGATGCTGCCTATCGCCGCAACGTACCTATTGTTTATCGCAGACAGTGCAACGTCAGATTTATCGATGAACCCAATGCAACTCAATCTATTATTGGTTGCAGCAGGTGTGATCACCACGGTTCCACTGCTTTGTTTTACTGGCGCTGCAACCCGCTTGAAGCTATCGACACTCGGTTTCTTCCAGTACATCGGCCCAAGCTTAATGTTCTTGCTCGCGGTTCTGATTTACGGTGAAGCCTTTACTTCAGATAAAGCGATTACCTTCGCCTTTATTTGGGGCGCTCTGGTGATTTTCAGCTTTGATGGCCTACGTAACAACAAGAAGAACAAACGCGCTAAGCAATAACACTGATCGTTTTTTACAAGACAATCCCTTAATACGAAGATAAGCTTGGTTGAATTGATGACTATTTGACCAAGCTTTTTTGTACCATGGATAAAGTCCACTACTACTCTACCCCAACAGAAGATATCAGCCTGATCCAAGCTCAGTACCAAGAGTTTGCCTTTCAGCGCCACTATCATTTGGACTTTCACATTGGCTTAATTACCCAAGGACAGCAGAAATTCGTCTATAAAGGGACGAGCCATAATGTTGGTGCTGGCCAAGTTGTTATCATGCCACCCGATGAACTGCATGATGGACACTCCAAGCTCGATTCGGGTTATCAAGTCAGTGTGTTTGCCGTGTCTCCCCAATGGTTTCAAGATCTTGCCGATCCCAAGCAAAATGGTCACACATTAGGCTTTTCTGAGTTGATCCTCTCCGATCAAGCTGCATTTTCACAATTGCGCAACTTACACGGCCTATTAATCCATCAAAACATCAGCCAGCTCGCTCAAGATTGCTTACCTTTCGAAGGGTTCTCGACGATTGTCGATCGTTATGCGAAATTTGGATCGAAGAGTGACATCAAACTGGGTAATCAATCGATTGATACGCTAAAAGACTACTTGATGGCGAACTTGGATCAACCAGTGCGATTAGAACAATTGTCTGAGTTGTGTGGTTTAACCACGACTCAATTCCAACGCCATTTTAAAAACAGAATGGGCATTACGCCTTATGCATGGCTGAGCCGTTTACGTATGGAACAGAGCATGCGTCTGATTAAGTCTGGGATATGTGGTACCAAGGTCGCGCACCAAGTAGGCTTCTATGATCAAGCACACTTCTCTAAGGCTTTCAAAACCACGTTCGGCGTACCACCCTCACAAATCAACTAAGTGTTGATAATTTACAATTGCTCGATTTCAAATCACGGTAAGCTACGCTCAATACGATTACTTATTTAAAAATAGCGGCAACGTTATTGAGAACTGACGATGAACGAAGTCACCATACTGATCACCCTAGCCTCTATCCACTTTATCGCTTTGATGAGCCCCGGCCCTGATTTTGCGTTAGTCGTGCAAAATGCGACGCGTCACGGACGCCAGACAGGCTTGTACATTGCGCTTGGCTTATCTTGCGGGATCTTGCTGCATTCGTTGCTGAGCCTGACGGGAATCAGTTACCTAGTCCACCAGCAACCAACCCTATTTGCCATTATCCAATTGGCCGGCGGTAGCTACTTACTGTACTTAGGCTACGGGGCACTTAAAGCAACCTGGCAAATAATTCAGAACCACGACGATGACGCCGATACCGTCAATTCTAAAGATCTGATTCTGACCAACAAGCGAGATGCATTTTCTAAAGGGTTTATGACCAACATTCTCAACCCAAAGGCTTTGGTATTCTTTATTAGTTTAATGTCGAGCTTAGTCCCTGCGGATATGTCGCTGTCAGGCAAAGGCTTTGCTCTGATCATCCTATTTGGCCTCTCACTGTTTTGGTTCTCACTGCTGGCGTGGATGCTTTCAACCAAAACACTGCAGAAGAAACTCAGCGAAGCGACCGTTTACATCGATGGCTTGTGTGGCGTGTTATTCAGCCTTATTGGCGCGAGTATTCTTTGGCAGTCACTGTCCGGTTTAATCGCTTAAATTCGAATCAAGATTACAATTCGTTAACAACACTCTGGCTATCTCATCTTTCCACTGCCAATCTAGCTCTGCATATTAAAAGGAGAAGATCATGCAGTGGAAAACAAAACTAACAACCCTCGCCACTTCTACCCTACTTTTTGCCTCTCACGTCAGTTGGGCAAATCAAGCTGCCGATTCCGTCGCACCCGAACAAAGTAGTGGTTTAGAAACCAAACAACTCGTCAAGGCCAATGACTGGATGGTCACTGCGGCCAACCCATTAGCAACACAGGCTGGAGCTGATGTGCTTGCTCGTGGTGGTAATGCCATTGATGCCATGGTTGCCGTGCAGCTGATGCTTGGCTTGGTCGAGCCTCAATCGTCAGGTATTGGCGGTGGAGCATTCCTTGTTTATTTTGATGGCAAGGACAAGCAACTCAAAACCTACGATGGTCGTGAAACTGCACCACTTGATGCCACACCACGTTTGTTCCAAGACGAAAACGGACAACCGCTTAAGTTTTACGATGCAGTGGTTGGTGGTCGCTCAGTGGCGACACCGGGCACAGTCCAACTGCTGTGGGACACTCACCAAAAATACGGCAAGTTAGAATGGGCATCACTGATTAAGCCCATCGCTCAACTGGCTGAAAAAGGCTTTACCATCAGCCCACGTTTAGCCACCTTGATTGAAAATGACCAAGAGCGACTAAGTCGCTTTGCCACTACCAAAGCCTACTTCTTCAATGCCGATGGCAGCCCGAAAACAGCTGGCACGCAACTTAAGAACCCAGAGTACGCGGCAACGTTAAACGCTATCTCAAAGGATGGTGCTAAGGCCTTCTATCAGGGTGAGATCTCTGCCGACATCATTAATACTGTGCAAACTGCCAAAGGTAACCCTGGCGTATTGGCGCAGAAAGATTTTGACGCTTACTCGATCAAGCAACGTGAACCCGTTTGTTCCGCTTATGAGAGCTACCAAGTATGCGGAATGGGTCCACCAAGTTCAGGTGCATTAACGGTTGGGCAGATCTTAGCGATGACCGAGCAGTTTGATCTTAAATCATGGGGACCAAACGACGCTAAATCTTGGCAAGTGTTAGCAGACGCTTCTCGCCTAGCCTTTGCTGACCGTGGTATGTACATGGCAGACCAAGATTACGTACCGATGCCAACCCAAGGGCTAGTGAATACTGACTATTTGCAGGAACGTGCTCAGTTAATTACCGCAGGTAAGGCACTATCAAGCGCACCTTCAGGCACGCCACCGTGGGATCACGCCATGCTGCGAAGCCAAGATGTTTCTATTGAATTGCCGTCCACCAGCCACTTCAATATCGTCGATAGCGATGGCAATGTCGTTTCGATGACCACCACCATTGAGAATGCCTTTGGCTCACGTTTGATGGTGAGAGGCTTCCTACTCAATAACGAACTGACCGACTTCTCATTCAAGACCCACAACGATGGTAAGCCTATCGCTAACCGACTTGAGCCGGGTAAGCGTCCACGTTCTTCAATGGCACCCACTATCATCATGCAAGACGATAAACCTTACATGGCGATTGGCTCTCCCGGTGGCAGCCGTATCATAGGTTATGTAGCACAAGCGATCATTGCGCATACCCAATGGGACATGGATATTCAGCAAGCGATCAACCAACCACACTTCCTAAACCGTTTCGGTACCTTAGATTTGGAAAAAAGAACATCAGCGGAAAACTTCAAACCTGAGCTAGAAAAGATGGGATTTGAAGTCAACGTTCGCGATCTTAACTCTGGTTTACACGCGATTCGCATCACAAAAGATGGTTTAGAAGGCGCTGCAGACCCTCGTCGTGAAGGTGCAGCCATTGGTCAGTAGGGAATAATTCTCCCTTTTTACTCGCTGCCTTGTGCGAGATCTCTCACAAGGCAGTGAGTAAATATCGATATTTGATGACGAAATTAGTCACCTCGATATCGCAACCAATTGAAATTAAAAGATACGTACATTTATCATTCAAATAATTATATAGAAATTCGCTTATGCACCATTGCTGATAAATAAGGAATCGGTAATATGAATGGTGTCGGAAGGATGCTGACACGGAACAGGAAACGCCAAGGATTTGGTTATCTTCAGGATGAAGATTCGATTACTCAGGATGAATAATCGGCATGGATAGCGAAATGGACATTGAATGGACGCAATAGTAACTAGGATGGTTGCTACTAAGGAAAGACAATGGACACCTCTGGACGAGGAAAGGACTGAACATCAGGATGATGTAAAGGACACCGCTCAAGGAACAAGTGACGCGCGCTAACGAGGATTGTTGGCAGATCAGGATAAGATCAAGGACACCGCTAGGAAGGCGACGAAAGGAATACGCTGAAGGATAACAGCACACTATCATGGATTTGATGCATGGAGCACACTTAGTAGCCGGATTGCTGCGAGTAAGACTATAGACCCCGATGAGCGCAAGCTCTCGGGGTTTTTCTTTATCTGTCGTTTTATTTATTCCTCTCTCAAACAAATAAATCAAAGACCTTTAATTACAATTCTGACATTTAAAGCATTCACTTCTTAACCACTTCCGAGTAACGTAAGTCTTACTAGGCTCAACTAGTTTCATAACCATAATTAAACTAAGGACAAATTCATGTCACACGTTACCTTCAAAGGCGCTGCTGTACCACTAACAGGCACATTCCCACAAACTGGCGAACAAGCACCAAGCTTTGCACTGACTGCAGGCGACCTTTCTGAACTGACTCTTGCTTCTCTTGAAGGCAAGAAAGTGGTTCTAAACATCTTCCCAAGCATCGACACAGCAACTTGTGCAACGAGCGTACGTACGTTCAACACAAAAGCGGCAGAGCTTGCGAACACGGTTGTTGTTTGTATTTCTGCTGACCTACCGTTTGCTGCGGGTCGCTTCTGCGAACTAGAAGGCATTGAAGGCGTTCAACACGCCTCAACTTTCCGTTCTCCTGCATTCGCATCAGACTACGGCGTAGCGATTGCTGAGGGCCCACTATCAGGCCTAACAACACGCGCAGTTGTCGTTGTTGATGAAAAAGGTGTGGTAACACACAGCGAGTTGGTTGCAGAGATCACTGAAGAACCAAACTACGAAGCGGCACTTGCAGCACTGTAAGTCTCACTTTGAGGCAACAATGTCTTCGCTCGTATTAACCTAATTTAGGTCGGTATCGAGCAATAAAAAAAGAGCAGCCATTGGCTGCTCTTTCTGTTTTTTATACGGATTACTTTTCAATGCTGAATAGTTTCAGATATCGAACTGTTTTCTACATGCTGAAGTAGCAGATTACAACTGTTCTAAACGAGCATAAGCCGTTACTAACCACTTGATGCCCTCACCGTTAAACGCGACTTGAACTCGACTCTGCGGGCCACTTCCCTCGAAGTTGATGATAGTGCCTTCACCAAACTTAGGGTGCTTAACGCGAGAACCCAAACTAAAACCTGTTTCGTTAAAGTTCTCTTTCACGGCGGTTTGGCTAAAGCGGCCACTGCTTGCAGGACGGCTCACTTGCGCTTTCATACGAACCTCATCCAGACAGGTCTCTGGTAGTTCACGAATAAAGCGTGACGGTTTGTGGTACTTGTCCTGACCGTACAAACGACGCATCTCTGCGTAAGTGATGTAAAGCTTCTCCATCGCACGCGTCATGCCTACGTAACACAGGCGACGCTCTTCTTCTAAGCGCCCTGCTTCTTCTGCTGACATCTGGCTTGGGAACATACCTTCTTCCACACCCACCATGAATACCATTGGGAACTCTAGGCCTTTGGCACTGTGCAGGGTCATGAGCTGAACCGCATCATCAAACTCATCAGCTTGGCCTTCACCCGCTTCCAAAGCCGCATGAGTTAAGAATGCGGTTAGCATGCTCATTTCATCCGCTTCTTCTGGTTTTTCAAACTGACGCGTTGCCGTTACTAATTCTTCCAAGTTCTCAATGCGTGCCTTCGACTTCTCGCCTTTCTCTTGCTCGTACATCGCAAACAAGCCCGACGATTTGATCACGTGGTCGGTTTGCTCATGAAGCCTCAGTTCTATGGTGTCATCTTCAAGCGCATTGATAAGCTCGATAAAGCGGCTCAATGCACCCGCAGCACGGCCTGGAAGCACTTGCTCTTCTATCAGAGCAATACTGGCTTGCCACATGGTTGCACCACGGTCACGCGCCGCAAGACGAATCGTTTCTAACGTTTTATCACCCAAGCCACGCGTTGGCGTATTGACGACACGTTCGAATGCCGCATCATTGCTGCGGTTACTCATTAAGCGCAGGTAGCTCAAGGCATCTCTGATTTCTTGACGCTCGAAGAATCGCATGCCGCCGTAGATTCGGTAAGGTAGACCACCTTGAATCAAAGCTTCTTCAAGCACACGCGATTGGGCGTTGTTACGATATAGCATTGCGGTATCTTCTAACGCACCACCTTTCTCTTGCCACTCTTTGATTTTGCTAACTGTGAAACGCGCTTCATCTAACTCGTTATAAGCTGAGTACACAGAGATTGGCTCGCCATCGTTGCCATCGGTCCACAGCTCTTTACCCATACGCTCAGTATTGTTCGAGATAAGCTCATTCGACGCCTGAAGAATGGTTTTGGTTGAACGATAGTTTTGTTCGAGTCGAACCGTTGAAGCGCCTGGGAATTCATCCAAGAACTTCTGAATATTTTCAATTTTAGCGCCACGCCAGCCATAGATAGATTGGTCATCATCACCCACGATCATCACGCGACAATCCGGGCCTGCCATCATGCGAAGCCAAGCGTATTGGATGTTGTTGGTATCTTGGAATTCGTCGACAAGAATGTGCTTAAAGCGAGCTTGGTAGTGCTCGCGGATGTGTTTCTTATCGCGCAATAGTTCATGCGATCGCAACAAGATTTCAGCAAAGTCGACCAAGCCAGCACGATCACATGCCTCTTGGTAAGCAGAGTAAATCTTTAACCACGTTTGAGTTATTGGATCATGGTAGGCGTCAATGTGACTTGGGCGTAACCCTTCGTCTTTCTTGCCATTGATCCACCAAGAAGCTTGCTTGGCTGGCCACTGCTTTTCATCAAGGTTTTGCGCCTTAATTAAGCGACGTAGTAAGCGAATCTGATCATCTGAATCAATGATCTGGAAGTCTTCTGGCAGTTTTGCATCTAGGTAGTGAGCACGAAGGATGCGGTGACAGATACCGTGGAAGGTGCCGTTCCACATGCCTGACGAGCTGCCCATCATCAACTCTTCAATACGACCACGCATCTCTGCTGCCGCTTTGTTGGTGAAGGTAACCGACATGATAGAGAACGGTGATGCTTGCTCTACGCTTTGTAACCAAGCGATACGATGCACCAACACTCGCGTTTTACCACTGCCAGCACCTGCCAGAATAAGTAGGTTTTCTAAAGGTGCTGCGACCGCCTCACGTTGTTTGTCGTTTAGGCCATCGAGTAAAAGCGAAGGATCTATCATTGGATATGCTCACTACTGGGTATTTATACATAAAAGTCGATTATAACCTAAACACTAGGCTGCGTTTAGGATAATAAGAAGAAAAAATAATCAAAAATTAACATCATAAAATCAGTTACTTAAAAGATAATTCATCATTAATATTGATATTTCTTATAATGCCGTGAAATTATTTCCTGGTTCTTCCTATCCTTTTTAGTAAGCAAGTTAACAATTCATTAACCTGCGATATAAAAATACTATTAAGTCCTAGAGGGAATGACTATGAAAAATTCTAATCTTGCTGTTACAGCTGCAATCACAAGTGTACTAGCGTTCGGCGGTGCAGTTCTTACATCAGCACCTGCGGAAGCAGCAGCAAAAGAAAAATGCTACGGTGTGGCAAAAGCTGGCCAAAATGATTGTGCAACCAAAACAAGTTCATGTGCGGGTACAGCAAAAGAAGACAACCAATCCGATGCATTCGTAGTCGTACCTAAAGGGCTGTGTGGCAAATTATCAGGTGGTAACACTCAATCATCATAATTGAGCTGCTTAGTATGGTGAGCTGGCATTCAGCTCACCTCCACTTCTTGTTAGGAGAATCGTTGTGACTCAAACTCTTCACCCCAACGCAGGGGTTGGCCTTAGAACACCGCACTTGGACTTCTTTAGCCAAAATCCAGCCTTAGTAAGTTGGTTAGAAGTTCACAGCGAGAACTACTTCTTAGCTCAATCACCGCAACGCCAACAACTCAGAGAAATTCGTCACGCACACAACATCAGTTGTCACGGTGTTGGGTTGTCGCTAGGTTCTGTTGAGCGCATCAACCAACATCATCTTGTGCAATTAAAAGAGCTCATTGATGATATCGAACCCTTCTTAGTTTCTGATCATCTCAGTTGGAGTCAGGCAAGTGGTCATTACTTCAATGACTTGTTACCGCTGCCTTATACCGAAGAGGCGCTAGAGGTCTTTTGTCGCAATGTCATCGAGGTACAAGACAGCTTGCAACGCCCTATGCTGATTGAGAACCCATCGAGCTACCTTGCCTTCAAGCATTCAACCATCCCAGAGTGGGAGTTTTTAGCCGAGGTACAGAGGCGCACCGAGTGTCGTCTACTGCTCGATTTCAATAATATTTTTGTCTCATCTTTTAATCATGGCTTCAGCTGTGAAGAGTATCTAAGTGGAATACCGGCAGACAAAGTGGAAGAGATTCACTTGGCAGGTTTCACTAAGAAGAAACTCGAGCAAGGTGAGATCTGGATAGACACCCACAGTAAACCTGTCTGTGATGAAGTGTGGCAACTTTATACTCAGTGGATAGCAAAGCACAGCTCTCGCCATACCTTGATTGAGTGGGATCTAGATATCCCAGAGCCACAAGTCTTATTGGCTGAAGCAACCAAAGCCAGTGACATCTTGTATCAACACGACAAGTTCAATCAAAGGAGTCGCGCATCATGAGCTACTCCCTATCTGATGTTCAATCAGAGTTTGCTAACGCCCTACGCTACCAAAACAGTGGTGAGCATTGCGATATAGTGAGCGACCACTTTACTGATGAACAGCGCATCCAGATTTATCGCAATAACTTTGTGATTAGCTTGAGTGAGGTACTCGCTGCAACCTACCCACTTACCGAGATGTTAGTCGGCGAAGAGTGCTTCCAACAGATGGCTCGTCAACATGTCTTAAGTTATCCATTAACCTCTGGTGATGTCAGTGGTTACGGTGAACACTTTGAACAAACCATCCAAGCCTTTCCTGCGGTTATTGAGGCTGCACCTTACCTTTGCGAAGTGGCTATTTATGAATGGAACAAAGACAGCTTGATGAGAAGCGTTTCAGAATCAAAAGCCGACCAACGTCCTCTTGCTGGTTTAGCTGATGTGCCACCAGAGCAACAAGGCGCTTTAGTCTTTCATCTCAAAGATTCAATAACGCTCATTAATTCTAACTATACGATTATCGCGCTTGAACGCGCTATCTATCAGCAACAACTCGATGGGTTAGACATCAACCAACCTGAGTTTGGGGTGTTAATACGAGCCGATAATTCTCAGATTGATAGTCATCACTTGAGTGAAGAATGCCATCAGCTACTTCGCGAATTTCAATCAGGCCAAATGCTCGTAGCGATAGACCCTTCATTACTACAACATCTGAATACTGTCATGGCGCTTAACGTCATCTCAGGCTTTTCAATCAATGCCGAATTGGAGACATAATATGGATAACAACACAGTCACAAACATGATGGCTCAATACGACAGTTTGATTGAGAAATCACAAGCACTCTTTGTTCCGGTGCTACTGCTATTTTGTCGCCTATGGGTAGCGTGGGTATTCTTTAATTCTGGCCTAACCAAGATAGCGACTTGGGATAGCACCCTTTACTTGTTTGAGTTGGAATACCAAGTGCCACTGTTACCTTGGGAGTTAGCCGCCTACATGGGCACCGCAGCTGAATTGATTCTGCCGGTATTCTTAGCGCTTGGTCTATTAACACGACCTATGGCAGCGGTGCTGTTCGTTTTCAATATCATTGCGGTTGTGTCTTACCCAGTGTTATGGGCGCAAGGCTTCTATGATCATCAGTTGTGGGGATTAATGATTCTTATCGTTGTCGTATGGGGCGCTGGGCCATTCTCACTTGATAGAATTTTGAAAGCGCAGTTTAGAGGTTAGAACGAACTTTCATTCGCACTAAATTGATATACCCCAAAATGCAAAAAACCACTCAATTGAGTGGTTTCTTTTTAACTGGGATAAACTACTTATTCAGAAAAGCTTGTAGCTCTTCAGCAGAGATACCTTGCTCGGCTAGCTCTTTTGCTAGTAGCTGAACCTGCTCACCCTTACGAGACTCTACCACACGCTGAAATTGGTAAATGATGTCTCGCAAAGTATCGATTGGAACTTGTTTTGCCGCACTGCGAATACGCTCTTCACTTTGGTTGCCTAGCTCTTTAAGCAATTTACCAAACATGACCTTTTCAGGTGCATCTTCCATTTGCTCTAAGACGCGCGCCATTTCGTAGGTTGTTAATGACATTACAGTATTTTCCGTTGGGGACTAACGTTTCAATGAGTGACAAATATACCATGTTTTAACGTTTCGCAAACCGCCATTTGTATATTTTGTCACCCTTGAGACTTACGCCTTAGCAAACGTCGTGTGCCACGACTTGCCTGCTTTGCTCGCAAGCACTAACAACGCAGGAACAATAAGGAACATTTGCAGCGCAATCATCACTTGAGACGTTAAATCAAGGCGTTGCATGGTACCAACAAGCAGCCCTGAGCCACTCATTTGGAACAAGCCAAGCAGTGCAGCAGCTGTGCCCGCACGGTCACCGAAAGGTTCAAGAGCCTTACCAGCAGCAGCACCGAGAATCCAAGCAAAACCCACTGAAGACAAGAAGATTGGCAGCATGAATGCAATTGGGCTAGCGTGTTCTGCAAGCACTAACATAATCACGCCCGCTAAACCCAGCGTTGAGATACCAACGACCAGTGCTTTATAGGTACCAAAGCGGTCCATAAATTTAGGTGCAGTAAACGCTGCTGCAATGTTGATGGCCGCATTAACACCAAACCAGAAAGTAAACTCTTTCATGGTCAGGCCTAGGTTTTCCATCAACACAACCGGTGCAGAGGTGACATAAGCGAGAATCACTGCCATCGCCATCAGACACAAGGTTGCGTGGAAAAGGAATGATGGTGTTTTCAATACTGACCAGTATCGCTCAAGCTTGAACACCGCAACCTTTTCTGTCGCAGGGTTAGACTCTTTCATTTGGAAGAATAAGATAGTGCCAACAACGACTGCGAAGCCTGCCATAAAGCTAAAGTTCGAACGCCAACCAAATTGATGAGTTAACCAAGCGCCAAGAATCGGTGCTAGTGCAGGAATAAAGCAAATTGCACCATTGAGGTAACTGATCATACGGCCACTTTTCTCAGGACCAAATAGATCGCGAACCGTCGCAAAGGCTGCTACAGAAGTCGCACAAGCTCCTAAGCCTTGTAGCAGCCGAGCTATTAGCATCATATCAATCGATTGAGCTGCCCACGCCAAGCAAGCACTCAATGCATAGATACTAACACCTCCCAATGCAACGGTTCGACGTCCTAGCTTATCAGCCAAAGGGCCTGCAAATAATTGCCCGACACCCATGGCGAATAAAAACCAAGTAATCGTATCTTGTGCTAGTGCGTGTTCCACGTGAAACGCTGTTGAAATTTGTGGCAGAGCTGGAAGATAAATATCTATAGCCAGAGGGCTAAATAGAACCAGCATTGCCAATAAAGCAACCTGCAGTTTACTTGGGGTTGGAAGCGCGTTAGAAGGCACAAGATTCTCCGAATGAGTTAATTTAGGTGCATAATAACCAACTAAAGATATGAACAAAAATGGCATATACTCATTAGCATTATTCCAAATAGGAAACTCACATGAATATCGAGAAACTATCACGCCTCGACCTCAATCTATTGGTTTGCTTACAGGTGCTGATGGAAGAGCTGAGTGTCACTCGCACCGCACACCGATTATGCTTGAGCCAATCAGCCGTGAGTAAGTCGCTAGCCAAGCTTCGTGAACAATTTAATGACCCCCTTTTTACGCGAAGTGCTCATGGCCTACGACCAACACCGAAAGCTGTTTTCCTCAAGCCTCGGTTAGAAACGTTGATCAACCAACTTGATGTTCTCACTCAGCCTGAGACATTCATTCCCAACAACAGTGACCATAGTTTTCATATTGCTGCCGTTGAGAGTGTTTACCCGCTGATTCTTCCGCACTTCTTACCGGCGATATTTCGACAAGCACCTAAGGTCAATATCAACACCCATGCTTGGACAGAACAAACCTTTAAGAAGCTGCAGCTTGGCGAACTAGATATCGGACTCACTGGCAAAGACATCGACATCAACGATGCGCGTTTAACTATGCTGCCGCCAGACGACATTTGCGAACAAGAGATCTACCGCGACGCACAGATGTGTGTGCTAAGACGCAACCACCCCGCTCTGAATGGTAAATGGGATTTGGAAATCTACCTTGCGCAGCGTCATGTACAAGTAAGGTGTGATGGTAACGACCGCTGGCTGCTCGACTACAAACTGGCTGATCTTGGTCACCAACGTGATATCGCTATTTCTGTTCCAGACTTCAATAGCGCTGCAAGCCTATGTACCTACACCGACTTTGTGTTTACCGCACCAAGCCATTTTACTTACCTCGTCGCTAAGCAACTCGACTTAGTGGTTGTTCCTTTACCAATGGAGTTCCCACCGATGGCATACACTTTGTTTTGGCACCGTGACAGAGAAAATGACCCAGCCTTAACTTGGTTGCGAGATATCATCAAAGAAAAAACTCTGCACCTTAGATAAAAATGGCGTACAGCGTTTGCAGCAAACGAACAAAAGCGCTAGCTTATTGACCTAATAAGTCCCCTCGCATGTATATCGACTGTGAGTGTTAACAAGGACCCTAACAATAAGGATAAACACAGATGCACAATATCACTGCTGAACGCGTTGCTGCGGTTCGAGCTTGGCTTGAAACAAACAACCTAGATGCCGTTATCATTCCACATGAAGACGAATATCTAGGTGAATACGTTCCCGCTCATAACGAGCGACTTCACTGGTTAACAGGTTTCACTGGCTCTGCAGGTGCCACTGTTATCACTCGTGAAACTGCTGCTATTTTTGTAGATGGTCGCTACACCGTTCAGGTTCGTAAGCAGGTACCAGCAGAGTTATTTGAGTATCGCCACCTTATTGAAGAACCGACTTTAGATTGGATCATCAATTCATTGCCACAAGGCAGTAAGGTTGCATTCGACCCACGCATGCACACCGCTGCTTGGTTGAAAGGCGCACAAGCAAAACTAGCGGAGAAAGTTGAGCTAACAACGCTCCCAGCAAACCCAATTGATGAGCTTTGGTCTGATCGCCCTGAGCCTGTCGTGTCTGATGTTCGCCTAATGGCAACAGACGCCGTTGGTCAATCAAGCGAGAGCAAACGCGCTGAAATTGCTGGCTTACTAAAAGCAAAAGGTGCGGACGCCGCTATCCTTACCGAGCTAGACTCAATCTGTTGGTTGCTTAACATTCGTGGCTTGGACGTATCTCGCCTACCTGTTGTGTTATCCAACGCGATCATTCACGCCGATGAAAGCGTCGATTTCTTCCTAGACCCAGCACGCATCCCGGCTGGCTTTGAAGCGCACGTTGGTAATGGTATTCGCGTTTCTCACCCATCAGAGCTTGAAGCGCGCCTTCAATCTTTAGAAAGCAAAAACGTATCTGTCGATTCAGGCACAAGTAATGCTTGGTATACGCTTGTTCTTCAAAACGCTGGCGCTCATCTCATTGAAGCAGCAGACCCATGTCTAATGCCAAAAGCCGCTAAAAACGATACTGAAATTGCCGGCATGAAGGCGTGTCACATTCGTGATGGTGTTGCGATGGTGAAATTCCTATCTTGGATTGATGCAGAAGTCGCGCAAGGTAACCTACACAACGAAGCGGTATTGGCTGACAAAGTACAATCATTCCGCGAGCAAGACCCGACGCTGATGGATCTAAGTTTTGACACCATTTCTGCGGCTGGCGGCAACGCAGCAATGTGTCACTACAACCATGAGAACCAACCTGAACCTGGTCAGCTAGAACTGAATACTCTGTACCTAGTCGATTCAGGCGGTCAGTACTTAGATGGTACAACCGACATCACTCGTACTATCGCGATTGGCCAACCAAGCGACGAAATGATTCAGCAGTTCACATTAGCGCTTAAAGGTCACATCGGCATTGCACGTGCGCGTTTCCCACAGGGTACTCGTGGTTTCCAACTGGATATCCTAGCGCGTCAGCACTTATGGGCAGAAGGCTTCGATTACGATCATGGTACTGGTCACGGTGTTGGTCACTTCCTAAGTGTTCATGAAGGCCCACAAAGCATCTCTAAGAAGCTTATCGACGTACCTCTTGTTGAAGGCATGGTGTTATCAAACGAGCCGGGTTACTACCGTGCTGATGAGTTTGGTATCCGTATCGAGAACCTAGAATTGGTAGTTGAGCTTCCAACTCAAGGTGATTTCTCAGTACTAACGTTTGAGTCGCTAACTCGTTGCCCTATCGATAAGCGCAACATCAATGTTGATTTGCTAACACGACCTGAACTGGCGTGGCTGAACGACTACCATCAGAAGGTATGGAACGACGTTAGCCCATTAGTTGAAGGTGATACATTGGAATGGTTACGCCAATCGACAACTCCATTGGCTCACGCTTAATGCTTCGCTAAGCGCTTAACTGAACCAAAAAACTTGCTCGGTTAATAAGTTAAATAGCAAATAGCAAAACGGCTACCCAAGGGTAGCCGTTTTTATTTGCCTGTATCATTACATCGATGTTTCACGTGGAACATCAACCAATATGTTGATTAACCAGAATAGGCACTGTGCCAGTCTCGCCACACCGGGTCGAAACCACGCTGACGAATCATCGACTCGACATCAGCAGCACTTCTCTCATCACTGATCTCAAACTGCTCAAGCTCTTCTTCACCCGAAGCATAACCACCAGGTTGGGTTTTAGAAGCCGCAGACATACTCGTGATCCCCAATGGCAACACATTGTCGCGAAAGGTTGCCGATTCGCGAGTAGAAAGGGATAGCTCGACCTCAGGATTCAAGAGTCGATATGCGCAGATAAGCTGAACCAATTGTTTGTCGTTCATGACTGATTTAGGCTGTAATCCTCCACTAGAGTCTCCACCCTCACACGGACGAAGACGCGGGAATGAAATTGAATAGCGAGTCTGCCAATAAGTGCGCTCTAGGTAATCTAAGTGAGCAGCAACAAAAAAGCAGTCGGTTCGCCAATCTTCCAAACCAATCAAGGCACCAATACCTATCTTATCGATCCCCGCTTTTGCCAAGCGATCTGGGGTTTCAAGACGGTATTCAAAATCCATTTTATTGCCACGTAGATGATGCTCAGCGTAAGTTCTTGGCTGATAAGTCTCTTGGTAAACCATAACAGCATCTAGACCGAGAGTTTTAAGCTCTGCGTAATCATGTTGATCAAGCGGCTGCACTTCCATCGCTAGGTAGTTGAATTGCTTTTTGATATTCGGCAACACCTGTCGAAAGTAATTCATCCCGACCTTAGTTTCATGTTCACCGGTGACTAACAAAACGCTATCGAACTTCATCTTTTTGATAGCCGCACTTTCGGCATCAATTTCATCCAAAGTAAGCGTGCGACGTTTGATACGGTTCTCCATTGAGAAGCCACAATACGTGCACGCATTCGCACATAGGTTCGAGAGGTACAAAGGAATGTAAAGCGACATTGTATTGCCAAATCGCTTACGAGTTAGCGCCAACGACTGTTGTGCCATCTGTTCTAAGTAAGGTTCTGCCGCCGGAGAGATCAGAGCCTTAAAGTCTTCTAAGTCACGTTTGGGTTTACTCAGAGCACGTTCAACATCCGCTGACGTTTTACTGAAGATAGACATACCAATGTCATCCCAGTTGAGCTGTTTAAATCGATCAACAAACGTCATAGGTACACTACTCGTCTAGAAATGAAGTTAACGGGCTCGAAGCAACCGCGTGAGATACTTTTCCTGCAAGCCCAGCAAGGTAAGCCATACGCCCCGCTTCAACTGCCAGCTTAAAAGCAATCGCCATATCAACGGGTTGTTGAGAAGCCGCAATCGCCGTATTCACTAACACAGCGTCTGCGCCCATTTCCATTGCACGAGCAGCATGCGATGGCGCGCCTATGCCTGCATCCACAATCACAGGGACATTCGCTTGGTCGATAATGATCTCTAAGAAGTCTGCCGAAGCGATACCTTTGTTTGAACCAATAGGCGCACCTAACGGCATAACCGCAGCGCAACCCACCTCTTCCAAGCGCTTACACAAAACTGGATCGGCATGGCAGTAAGGCAACACAACAAAACCATCTTTAACCAGTTGCTCAGCGGCTTTAAGCGTCTCAATTGGGTCTGGCATCAAGTACTTTGGATCTGGGTGAATTTCCAGTTTAAGCCAGTTTGTGCCTAGCGCTTCACGAGCCAAATGCGCAGCAAAGACGGCATCTTTTGCACTCTTCGCCCCAGAGGTATTCGGTAGCAAGTTCACGCCAGCATCAATGATTGGTTGTAAAATGTCGTCTTGCTCAGAGCGAATATCAACTCTCTTAAGCGCCATAGTTGCCAATTGCGAACCTGAAGCCTCGATAGCACTCGCCATCAATTGCTTATTGGCGAACTTACCCGTTCCAGTGAAGAGTCGAGATTGAAACGTCTTATCAGCGATAGTTAACATGGTTAGCCTCCTGCAATGGCTTGGAAAAGAGATATAGCGTCGCCTTCATTAACGACTGTTTGTTGCCACTGGCTACGCGGGACAACCGCATTATTGATTGCAAACACACAACCTAGATCAGGTAATGCTAGAACTTGGATAATGTCCGCTAGAGACGACGAGTGTGCTACTTGTTCTGATTGTTCGTTTATCGAGATCGTTATATGGCTCATTGGATTTCTTCTTCTAAATGCTTAACTACAGACGCACTGCACACAGGACATTCACTATCTTGAGTGACCATAAGGTTTTGCCAATTCATCGTCTGGCCATCGAACAGTTTGAGTTGATGTGTTGCGACCTGAAACTCACCACGAGCTAGACGTTGAATAGCAGCCAAAGCTTGAAGGTTACCTATGGTGCCAACAACTGGGCCTATGATGCCGCTATCGCTACAACGAGTCGTTTGTGGATGATGTCTGAACGGGAACAAGCAGTGATAGCACCCTTTCTGATTCTGATAATCAAATACAATAAATTGGCCTTTCCAGCCAATTGCAGAACCAGAAATTAAAGGGGTCTTCGCGCTGAAACATGCTTGGTTAACCTGCTGGCGTGACTCGAAGTTGTCAGTACAATCCAACACTAAGTCAGCTAGCATCACTTCAAGCTCAAGCTGACTTTCACTCATTCGTTGATTGATGGTTCTTACTTGGCTGCGACCATTGAGCTCACTCAGTTGTTGCTTCAACGCTTCAACCTTAGGCGAACCTAACTGATTTTCCCTGAACGCGACCTGTCGTTGTAGGTTCGATGAATCGACACAATCATCATCGACCAGCACGATCTTTCCAACACCAGAAGCAGCCAGGTAAAGAGCCGCAGCATTACCTAAGCCACCACAACCGATTATCAACACATGACTATTTAGTAGGTTGCGTTGCCCTTGCTCACCCACTTCAGGTAACGCAATTTGTCGTTGATAACGAATGAATTCAAAGTCACTCAGCATAGCTAGGCTCCTGCATAACCTCTTCCTTAAGAGTTGGAGATTTAGGTGCCATGAGTTGTTCGAAAAATTCGATCACTTTCTGTGGGTCTTCAGCCAATGTAATCGCACGTACCACCGCCAAACTCGATACCCCACACTCCCACACCTGCTCAGCTGTCGATTGGTCAATACCGCCAATAGCAACCGTCGGATAACCAGTGAGTTGGTCTGTGTATGGGATAGTATCAATCAGCTGTTGATACAGAGATAAACGAACTAAACCTTGAGGCTTTGATGGCATCTGTTTAGTTGTTGTTGGGAAGATATGCCCTAGCGCAATATAGCTTGGGTTGATTTGAACAATGCGGAGCAACTCGTAATAGCCATGAGTCGAGAGACCGATCTTGATACCTGCTTGGCTCAACTGTGAGAGGTTTGACTCTTCAATATCCTCTTGCCCCAAATGAACACCAAACGCGTCATGCTTGAGTGCAAGCTGCCAGTAATCATTGATAAAAACCTGAGCGTTATGCTCTCGACCAAGCTCGATTGATCGCGCGACTTGTTGTTCTAAGTCCGCTTGCTGCGGGTTTTTAATACGCAGTTGAACAGTGTTGATTCCAAGCTTGAGCAACCTTTCGATCCACTCAACATCATCAACCACAGGGTATAAACCTAGACTATTCTTACCCAGATCAGGAAAAGAAAGCACTGTCCCTTGATTAGCCCAACCAACGCTTATATTCAATCGTTGATCTTCAAGAGCTGGAATTGGAAAGTTTTGGTAATGTGCTGGCCATGTTCCACGTGAAACATTGGACGATGCGCGAGCTAAAACCAATGCGTCTTCTAATGGGAACTCCAACGCCAACAAAGTAAGTAACCAGGCAAAGTGGCCGTGATTATCTAACTCCTGATGAGCTGTAGTGTCACTCTTGATAGCACGATTAGTATCCCGGTGTGACCAGATATCCAGTACAGCTGAAGCATCTGAGACACCGATGTAGATGGTATTCGGAGTTTGTGTAAAGGCATCACAAACGTCAGTTAGCGCGACTGAACTACTGTAATCAACAACGTGGTTCAGTTCCGCTAGCTGACACTCCGCCAATGAATCAACATCATGAGCAAAGCCAATAGATAACGTCTGCTGAGTGTCAACGATAGAGAAGTATTGAGTTGGGCTTACACCCAACTCAACTGCATCGGTTGCCAAGCCTTGTCGCTTAGCAACCAATAGACAGTTCTGCACCTCTCCCGTTAACTCAATATTTTGAGATGGGATGAGTATCTTCACTGTCATTATTCCTCTAATTGAGCTTCTTTTGCACCCACTGCAGGGTGATAAAGTTCAGAGCCAGTATCACGGAACTCTTGTGATTTCTGACGCATCCCTTCCAACGGGTTATCTAGCATCTTAATCTCGATAGCCTGATCCGCGGCTACTTGTTCTGTATCTTTCGCATATTCTCGGACTTCCTGAGAGATCTTCATCGAGCAGAATTTTGGTCCACACATTGAGCAGAAGTGAGCAACCTTACCGGATTCTTGTGGCAGAGTTTCATCATGGAAAGAACGTGCTGTTTCAGGGTCTAAAGCTAGATTAAATTGGTCTTCCCAACGGAATTCAAAACGTGCTTTAGATAATGCATTATCTCGGATTTGTGCGCCTGGGTGCCCTTTCGCAAGGTCAGCAGCGTGTGCAGCAAGCTTGTATGTAATCAGGCCGGTCTTCACATCTTCTTTATTTGGTAGACCTAAATGCTCTTTAGGTGTGACATAACAGAGCATCGCACAGCCGTACCAACCAATCATGGCCGCGCCAATTCCAGAGGTAATATGGTCGTAACCAGGGGCAATATCCGTCGTCAGTGGACCTAAAGTATAGAAAGGCGCTTCATGGCAGTGTTCTAACTGCTCATCCATATTCTCTTTGATTAGATGCATTGGCACATGACCTGGGCCTTCAATGATCACCTGCACGTCGTATTCCCAAGCGACTTTAGTCAACTCACCTAGAGTACGTAACTCCGAGAATTGAGCCTCATCATTGGCATCTGCAATAGAACCCGGGCGTAGGCCATCACCCAATGACAGGGCAACATCGTACTTTGCACAGATCTCGCAGATCTCGCGGAAGTGAGTATAAAGGAAGCTCTCTTGGTGGTGCGCAAGACACCATTTCGCGATAATAGAACCACCACGAGAAACAATGCCGGTGACACGTTTAGCTGTCATCGGAACGTAGCGAAGCAACAAGCCTGCGTGGATAGTGAAATAATCAACACCCTGCTCTGCTTGTTCAATTAAGGTATCGCGCATCACTTCCCAGTTAAGGTCTTCGGCTACGCCATTCACTTTTTCAAGGGCTTGATACATAGGAACCGTACCGATTGGTACAGGGCTGTTACGTAAGATCCATTCGCGAGTCTCGTGAATATTACGGCCGGTGGAAAGGTCCATTACGGTGTCGCCACCCCAACGAGTTGACCATACTAGCTTCTCAACTTCTTCTTCAATCGAAGAGCTTACTGAAGAGTTACCGATATTAGCGTTCACTTTCACTAAGAAGTTTCGGCCAATAATCATCGGCTCGGATTCAGGGTGATTAATGTTCGACGGAATTATAGCTCGGCCTTCAGCGACTTCTTTACGCACGAACTCAGGGGTGATTTCTTTCGGCAGGTTTGCGCCAAAGTTATGGCCAGGGTGTTGGTGGTTCAGCTGCTCATCAGCAAATTTCTGACGTCCCATGTTCTCACGTATCGCAATGTACTCCATCTCAGGAGTAATAGTCCCCTGACGAGCATAGTGCAGCTGAGTAACACATTGATCGCCAGTGGCGCGACGAATTCTAGGCAGATTACCGTAACGAAGGTCGTCTAGAGTTTCATCTTCTAAACGCTCTTTGGTGTAGACAGAACTTACATCGTCTAACAGTTCTGTATCACCACGCTCTTCAATCCATTGCTCTCGTAACTTAGGAAGGCCACTGTAAAGGTCAATTTCGTGCATAGGGTCAGTATAAACACCAGAGGTGTCGTATACATGAATTGGCGCATTAGGTTCGAATACAGGATCTTTTTTGGTACCACCAACAAGGCTATCTGCTAGTGATATTTCTCGTACAGGGACTTGAATGTCCTCGCGAGATCCGTGGATGTAAGCTTTTTTTGAATTTGGATAAGGTTGCACGGATAAAGAATCAATGAAATTCTTCGCTTCCAGTCTTGCTTGTTTACGACTCGACATAGCATTTTTCCTTGGCTTTTAGCCATTATTTATAGGGATAAAAATGCTTGACGGATAAGATGCTACAAGAGGGATCACAGCAAGAAAATGCAGTTGTGATCTGGAGATAGATCTCTAGAAGGATTCTAGTTAGATATCTACTCTTGTTCCCTTCGCAGGTATTAGCCTGATCAGGTTCAACGGATCCCGAGTTAACGGTCTCAGCCATATGGCACTCCGACAAGTACAATCGAGTATATAAAAACGGCTTGGATAAACCAAGCCGAGTTGTTAACAAATCGTAAGAAAGTTTTAAGACTTTATCAGAAGTTGGAAGCCGATCCATGCGGCTGAAATACTGAGAACCACATTGAGCAGTACATTGAGCCCCATCTTGAAAAACGCACCCTGCTGCATAAGAAGCACGTTATCCATCGAAAACGTAGAAAATGTCGTCAGGGCTCCAAGGAAACCAAGACCGATAATTTGTCTCCACGGCTCCGTCGCAACCATCTCATTTTCAAACGCGGCGATGAGCAATCCCATAATCAGAGAGCCAATTACGTTAACAGTCAGCGTACCGTAAGGAAAACCACGCCCTAACATCACAACGCATAACTCGGAAATCAAGTAACGTGAACAAGCACCAAACGCGCCACCGATGGCGATAAAACCTAGAATAGATAACTGACCCATGAATCCTCCCAAACAATAATCCCTATATTCTAGCTTTAACGCCGATAAAAGCGAGGGTAGAAACTAAGAATGCATGCGCAAATATTAAACGTTACAGGTGTCACTTAACTTCAATATATCCCATCAAACCCGTTTTCATGTGTTCTATAACATGACAGTGATACATCCAGCGGCCAGGGTTGTCGGCTACAAATGCAGCTTTAGCTCGGCCATTTTTTCCAAGTAACACTGTATCGGTATGGAAAGGTTCTTCAACTTTCTTCCCGTCAAGTTCGAGTACTGTAAAAGTATGTCCATGAATATGGATAGGATGATGGTATTGAGTGACGTTCTTTAGATCGAATATATAGGTTTTTCCCAGATCTAAAGTCGCCAAAGGTTCAGGGATATTATCTTTGCTCATCCCCTCCCATGCTCGTTTATTAGTTAGCCAAAACTTAGGCATAGATTTTCCATCTTTGGATACTGGAGAAACCGCCCCTTCCCATTCAAATAAAAAGTCAATTTCTTCTGCATTAACCAAATCTAAGTTGGGCACAGGATTAAGGGGTAAAGAAGGTAGAGAGCGATTCTCAACAAGGGTTGAATCTACAACCTCGAACTCACACAAAGAGAAAGGAAAGCGTCCTTTCATTTGAAGGACGCTCACTCGCCCACCGGCTTTGGGTGCTATCAATCCAATATCCACTCGCATCCCTGGGCCAATTTTATGTTGAGTCAGTTTATAAGGCGTTTTTACAGGGTTACCATCAATGGCAATCACCCATGCCTCTGCCCCTTCGACAGCAATAGGGTAAGTGATCGTATTATCGACATTTGCGATACGCAGCCTGGTCGTTGCATGTTGTTTTAACGATAGGCAGGCTCATGTATTCCATTAACGCTACTCCACTCTCCTGGCGTACCCATACGGGCACTGAGTCGTGGGATCATTAGATCTTTCCATTGGCCTTTCTTATCTATATGCCAATGCTTAAGCGTCAGTGCGTGTTCTTCATCAAACGGCACTGGGATACTCTCCTCTACGATAATAAGACCAACCAAGCCCATACCAAGCTGTTTAACGCTATTCATATGTGGGTGATACCAAAACGTACCAGCATCTGGTGGCGTAAATTCATAAATAAATGTTTCACCAGGCATGATCGGTGGTTGGCTTAAGAAAGGTACTCCATCCATTCCGATAGGAATCCTTAAACCGTGCCAATGAATAGTCGTCGGTTCTGATAGCTTGTTGGTAAAACGGATTGTTACCTTCTCCCCCTGGCGACACCGAATCGTTGGCGCTGGAATCTGACCATTAAAGCCTAGAATATTAGTCTCAAACCCCGTCACGATTTCAGCGGTTGAAGGCTCTGCCGTTAGGTCATAAACATACTTTCCTTGCTCATCAACCGCCCGTTTCATTGAGCAAGCGGGAAGTACAGTGAGTGCAGATATAGCGAGAGATGATTGAATAAACTTACGACGGGAGATATCCATATTTGTTGCCTTTTAGTAATAACGACTAAAATGTAACAAAATATTGATAACAGTTCTCATAAAGAAGCGTAGTTTGTGCTGTTGGTTGTTTATAAAAGAGGCTGGGATAAGTAAGCACTTACACTTTTAAGGCCAGATTTTATTAAAAGTAGGAATTGTCGACTAAAAATAGAACAAATAGAAAGCAAAAAAGCCTCAGCATTTCTCCTGAGGCTTAGTATATGGAAAGGTTGGAGGTTTCGACTCCCAACACGCGCTGTTTTAGTAAGTCGGAGAATCCGCTACTTTACTAATAGCGTATATTGGATTCAGAAAGCAAAAAGGATCTAGCATTTCTGTTGAGGCTTAGTATATGGGAGGAGTGGAGGTTTAACTCCCAACATGCGCTATTTTGGTAGGTCGGGGGATCCGCTGCTCTGCTAATGGCGTATATTGGCTTCAGAAAGTAAAAAGGCTCTAGCATTTCTGCTAGAGCCTTAAATATGGCAGGGGTGGAGAGATTCGAACTCCCAACACGCGGATTTGGAATCCGCTGCTCTGCCAATTGGAGCTACACCCCTAAAACTTTCATTACTTCAGATTCGAAAAAACCTCGCACTAGGCGAGGTTATCGAATAAGTGGCGGAGTGGACGGGA
>NZ_AJZM02000390.1 GCF_000272405.2 Vibrio tasmaniensis 1F-187 | reverse complement strand
CACCAGTAACACAGTGAGCGTGGATGTATATACATGTACGATCACTGGTGCTTCATGTATTGATATATTCGATACTGGGAGTGGGAAGTTGTTTACCAATTCACCATCAAAAATCGCTCTTCATAGCCTAGGAGGAAGTGTCAATAATGGTTTTACGCAAGAAATTGGAACTTCTGGGCCTGCTGGAGATCTCTTTTGGTTCACCTGGGAGAATGCATCTAGATTATGTGCCACATATAGTAACCAGGGTTTAGCAGGACGCACCAACTGGCGTTTGGCAACAAAAAATGAGTTAAAGTTAGAGCTCTTCAAGACATACGGCAATATGTTCAACGCGCGCGGCTGGCCAGTCAGGAGCAGTTACTGGTCAAGTACAAGTCGTGGACCTGGTTTTATAAATGTAAGCCTCAAGAATGGCAACGAAGGGGCTAGTATGGGAGAAGGGGAGTTGTACGCGTCCTGCGTCTCAGTTCCTTAACGTTTAACGTATGAATTCTTGAGCTTCAAACCTATAACCACCTACTTCGGCAGGTGGTTATCTTTTTCGTAGGTGTACACACACCCAATAGTATAACTAGCTAATAGCAATAGGTTATTTTAAATGGGAATGCTGGAGATAATTTTCAAATTCCTATTCTTCCACTACCCTTAAAGATTAAACTGCTGTTTTTAAACCGGTTTTTCTTATCTAAAACCTCGAAAATCATCTTGCGCAGATGTACTTATTGAGACTTCCAAATAGCGTATACTACACACGCATCGC
>NZ_AJZM02000389.1 GCF_000272405.2 Vibrio tasmaniensis 1F-187 | reverse complement strand
ATCAAAAATTTTCCAAACGTTTAAAATTATAATAATTTAGATAAGTTTCTCTTCGATAAACAAACATATGATTTTATCTAAGCTCTTAAGTTAAATGAAAGAGAAGAACAGTCAAAAACTGCGATTCATAGCACAAATAGCGCTACCTAAAGGCAGATTAAAGCAAATTTAGACATCACAAAAGCTGCTAAAATCATCTTAAAAACCAACTGTAAAACTACTTGGTAGGTAATTATGATATTTGATGAACCACTATATAATCAAGAACTAGAACTATCTAAATATATAAAGTCATTAGATAGCAGTCAAAAGGAGCACCTTGTTTATTACGCTAAATATACAGATTCCTTTATAACTGATGATCTTGATTTCAGATCAAATGATTTTAACATTTCATTTAGTCGAAAAATAATCGAAACACACATAAATGAATCGATTAAAGATATAATTGAAAATATCAATGACATACTTTCAAACCGTTTAAACAAGGAAAACTATGATTTTATAATCAACGATGACCTAGCGGCAATTTTTTGTTACATACACCTATTAAATAACAACGTTTTCTCTATTTATGATGACTTGATTTTTTTCAATGACAGAGGAACATTCAAGCCTGAGGTGTCTCAATTTAGATATAAAACTTCGACAACAAAACAAATAAGCGTAAAAATAATTAGGCGTGATTTCATAAACTTCATAGACGCAATTAAATGTGAACATTATAAAAAATCAAAGTATATAAGTTATCTGAACAAAAAATATTCCGAATCAAGGAAGACATTTAATTTCCACTGGTTAGATAACAAGCAACAACAAGATCTATGGGCTCATAGTTACCTGACCAAGCAAGGTATTTTCAAAAATAAGTTCAGGTATTTACCCGCCATTTTTTACGAAAAAAAACACTCTTTAACTTTCATGCAAGCCATGTTTCATGCACTTGAAGTAGATAAGTTTGAAAAAAAATTAATTCTTATCAAAATGAAGAAAGCTTGGGGGCAAGTTAAATATAGAAATAAAATTAAAAAGGAAGACAAAGTTACACTAAATCTTGTTGTAGATAAATCCACTTCCAAGAACCTTAAAGCATTATCTGAAGATTTTGATCAACCAGTAAACCAAATAGTGTCAATGATGGCTAGCCGTTGG
>NZ_AJZM02000388.1 GCF_000272405.2 Vibrio tasmaniensis 1F-187 | reverse complement strand
TTTGAGTCCACAAAACCCCTTGGGTGTTGTATGGTTAAGCCTCACGGGCAATTAGTACAGGTTAGCTCAATGCCTCGCAGCACTTACACACCCTGCCTATCAACGTCGTAGTCTACGACAACCCTTTAGGACACTTATAGTGCCAGGGAAAACTCATCTCAAGGCTCGCTTCCCGCTTAGATGCTTTCAGCGGTTATCGATTCCGAACTTAGCTACCGGGCAATGCCATTGGCATGACAACCCGAACACCAGAGGTTCGTCCACTCCGGTCCTCTCGTACTAGGAGCAGCCCCTTTCAATTTTCCAACGCCCACGGCAGATAGGGACCGAACTGTCTCACGACGTTCTAAACCCAGCTCGCGTACCACTTTAAATGGCGAACAGCCATACCCTTGGGACCGACTTCAGCCCCAGGATGTGATGAGCCGACATCGAGGTGCCAAACACCGCCGTCGATATGAACTCTTGGGCGGTATCAGCCTGTTATCCCCGGAGTACCTTTTATCCGTTGAGCGATGGCCCTTCCATTCAGAACCCACCGGATCACTATGACCTGCTTTCGCACCTGCTCGAATTGTCATTCTCGCAGTCAAGCGGGCTTATGCCATTGCACTAACCACACGATGTCCAACCGTGTTTAGCCCACCTTCGTGCTCCTCCGTTAACTCTTTGGGAGGAGACCGCCCCAGTCAAACTACCCACCAGGCACTGTCCGTAATCCCGATTCAGGGACCAACGTTAGAACATCAAAACTACAAGGGTGGTATTTCAAGGACGACTCCACCACATCTAGCGACGCGGTTTCATAGTCTCCCACCTATCCTACACATGTAGGTTCAATGTTCAGTGCCAAGGCTGTAGTAAAGGTTCACGGGGTCTTTCCGTCTAGCCGCGGGTACACTGCATCTTCACAGCGATTTCAATTTCACTGAGTCTCGGGTGGAGACAGCGTGGCCATCATTACGCCATTCGTGCAGGTCGGAACTTACCCGACAAGGAATTTCGCTACCTTAGGACCGTTATAGTTACGGCCGCCGTTTACCGGGGCTTCGATCAAGAGCTTCGACCGAAGTCTAACCCCATCAATTAACCCTTCCGGCACCGGGCAGGCGTCACACCGTATACGTCATCTTACGATTTTGCACAGTGCTGTGTTTTTAAATAAACAGTTGCAGCCACCTGGTATCTGCGACTCTCGTCTGCTCCATCCGCAAGGGACTTCACTGATAAGAGCGTACCTTCTCCCGAAGTTACGGTACCATTTTGCCTAGTTCCTTCACCCGAGGTCTCTCAAGCGCCTTGGTATTCTCTACCCGACCAACCTGTGTCGGTTTGGGGTACGATTCCTTACAATCTGAAGCTTAGAGGCTTTTCCTGGAAGCATGGCATCAATGACTTCACTACCGTAGTAGCTCGACATCGTATCTCAGCGTTAAGAAAGTCCGGATTTAC
>NZ_AJZM02000387.1 GCF_000272405.2 Vibrio tasmaniensis 1F-187 | reverse complement strand
ACTGAATTACGCAACAAAGCCTAGCTAGAATGGTAATTAACCTGACTACTTAGCCATAGTTTTGATGCTATGTAGTCAAAGTTGAGCTCAAAACTCTACAGCTCGGCTTAATCAATTAAACAATTAAACAATTAAACAATTATTTCAAACACTGGTAACAACAAAAGCCTGTTTTAGCCTTAGAAGCCCAATTTGACTTGGTCCTTAATGACAAGTAAATCCGTTGATGCCATAATTGACGTGAGATTAAACAAGAGATTATAACAAAATGATAGACTTAGACGTATTTACTGAGCAAGCTGAGTACATCCCCAAAAAATCATTTAAAAAGTGGACAATCAGCCATCAAAATGAAGTAGATATAGTCAAAAAGCTCACGCAAGGGGGAGCTAAACTAATTACCGGACCTAGAGGGTGTGGTAAGACTACTCTGATGCTCAAAGCTTATAACAACCTGATATCGAGTAAGCGAGCCAATACCTTACCAGTGTATGTTAACTTTAAGTCTTCATTAAAGTTGGAGCCTTTGTACAGAAATAATCCAAACGCAGCTTATTGGTTCAATCAATGGCTTTTATTGAAAGTTCTCTTAGGACTTTATGAAAGTCAGGAAATTGCTTTAGGCGAACAATGATCCGCACCAGAAGTTTTGG
>NZ_AJZM02000386.1 GCF_000272405.2 Vibrio tasmaniensis 1F-187 | reverse complement strand
CCTTTACTCGAACTTAATGGATGTCAGTGAAAGGAGTGAGGAGGTACGACGAACGGCAACGAGGAAGAATGACGAGGCGCTGGCGTTTCGGATTGTAGCGATATCCTTTTGGATAGGGACTGTAGAGAGGCATATTCTGGGGTGGCACGCAGTGACTCTCCAGTGTGATGCCACTCTTAGGCCATAGATGAAAGATACAAGCGGGATGCCGCCCAGCGAAAAACCTTGCCCGAAGGGTAATGCCCAAGGCAAGGGTTAATTTGTTAAACGTTAAACGTTAAACGTTAAACGTTAAACGCCCACCCTCTCATACCGCCAATATCAGTTCTATCCTTTTTAACTGGCTCTTTATTTCCATCTTGGGACGATGAGCCACCAACTAAACCTAATACAATAACTTAAGAATTTCATACGAATTTTCTCTTGTGATGTGGTAACTCGATTAGCTTTTAAAATTCAATATGTACGCAATAATGCTATTGGTGCAAATTGCTCTTCAGTTAGCAGAAGTAAACGCTGACTCGATAACTCACTTCGTAAATGTAGATCTATAGAGCTTGATTCTGTAATTCGTCTTGGTTTGGACTGTTCATCAAGTAAGTTAGAACGACCTGTTGAAACGCTTCATCGGTAAGAGGTTTAGGTAGAACCCCTTGAGTACCAGCTTGTTCAAAAGATCTAATCGATTGTATTGACAGATCTGCGGTATAGCCAAATAAAATGGGTTCTTCATCGACTTGGTTGATTATTTTTATTAAGTCGGGACCCGATATATTTGGCATATGATGATCAATGAGTATAAAAAGGTAGTCGTTTGATTTTATAAGATTTAAAGCCTCTTCTGATTGGGTAGTTGTCTCAACATCGAAGCCAAATTTCTTACAGACAAGTGCCCCAACAATAAGATTAACGTTGTTATCATCAATGATAAGAGCGCGTTGCCCCTTGAAGCATTGAGTTTGAAAGGAAGGGACTTGTTGACACTATGTGAGCTAGTGATAACTGAAGGCATTTGCAGTGTGATAGTAAACTGGCTACCAACGTTAACTTCGCTAACCAATTCTAGCTTTCCATTCATTAGTTCAAGGAGCTGGTTGACAATTGCAAGTCCTAAACCTGTGCCTCCGAAATGGCGAGTGGTAGAGCTATCGGCTTGTGAGAACGGCTTGAAAATCGTATCAAGCTTATCAGTAGGAATACCAATCCCAGTGTCAGTAATGGTGACTGTTAATCTTGATTCATTTTGTAGCCATTGAAAGTGACATGATACCTTTCCTTTTTTTGTAAACTTTATTGCATTGCCAAGTAAATTGAATATTATTTGCTCTAATCTTGCGTTGTCTCCGGCAAGGTAGACACCCTTGACATGATCAGTGGTAACGACATAATCAAGATTTTTTTGCTTACAAGTGTTGTCAAAGGTATTTTTGACATCTCGAACTAGAACTTCTAACGAGAATGGTTCAATACTCAACTCAAGCTTACCTTTTTCGATTTTTGATATGTCGAGAATGTCATTAATGATGAGAAGTAAGTGCTCTCCAGAACTAACAATAATGCTTACTTGCTCTTTCTTTTCCTCATCAACTTCTGTTTCCAGAAGCTGAGCCATTCCTAGAATCCCATTTAATGGGGTTCTCATTTCATGACTCACCATCGCTAAAAAGTCATCTTTAGCGCTATTGGCTGATTGAGCTTGCTCCTTAGCTAATGAAAGTTGTATGTATTGTTTTTGCATCTCTAAGGACATACGGTTGAAAGCGGCAATAACCTGACCTATTTCATCATTCTTGTCGTAGCTAAGGGTAAAACCAGGTCCAGATACTTCGATATCTTCAATGGCTTCGGTTACTTTACGCAGTTCTTTCACAAGCAACCAACTAAAGAGTAAAGAAACGAGAGCGACAAAAGCGACTTCGATGCTCGCTATCACCGCTAAGTATCTACTCGAGCTCTGTATGTGACTTAAGATAGATCGTTTATCAAAAATAGCTTCTATTCGACCAATTACAGTGCCACCTACATCAACATCGACTCCTTCGAGAATCATCCCTTCTATAAGTTTTGAGCCTGTATAGTATGCGTCTCGACTTCCAATACAAACAACCTCGGAGCCTGATATACTCATTGTTAAAAAAACAAGGTCGGGGTCTTTTATTACATTTTGTGCAATGCTTTCCAACCGCGCTATATCGTAAGTAAGCAATGCATCGAGACTACTGAGTTTGAGCAAATTTAGAGTGGTTGCTATTTTGTTTTCAAATAGAGACATATTCGAGTCTGCTATGAAATTTGTAGCGAAAATCACCAGAAGAGCAAGAAAGAAAATTTCTATAAAAGCTATACCTAGGAAGGTTTTTGTTTGAAATTTCATAATGCTACTCTTCGATGAAGAGTTGTCTAACGTCATCCCAATCGCTGTCTTTTGCTTGTTCAAACCCTTTAATTTTTAGAGGAGACAAAAGTTCAGGGTGAGTGTCATCAAGAGTTATGATTGCTTGTTGAATGCGTTCTACAACATCTTGAGGGACATGAGGACTGACGGCAATAGCATGAGGGGTGTAGCCTTGACTCTCCCATAAAACAATCAGATTATCGGAAACTTCACCTTGCATAGCGTTTAAGGTTCGATAGATACCACCACCTGCCACAAAATTTCCTTGAGCGATATTATGATAGACCGAATCATGCGAACGTACATAAACGGGGTCAATATTGATATTGTTCTGCCCCAAGAAGCCTTGAGTTAAGAGACTTGCAGCAAAAGCGTCAGGGGAAGGGAACGCCAACTTTTTGCCAGCTAACTCTTGTATCGTTGATATACCGCTATCTTTTTTTACAACGATAATCCCCTTTATTTTTTTGTCTTCGGCTTTGGTTATTGCGATATAACCGTTGGATTCGCTAAATACGGTATAGTGATAAGGGTTCATATAACTTATATCATATAAACTCTTTGACAGTTCTTTTTCAAACAGAGGAATTGATGATTTGGTGGCAAACCTTACCTCCTGTCCAATTTCTTTCGAGATATATTGAAGAATTGGGAGCCACTGTTTGGCTAATCTTTCGGCTGATTGCTGCGGGACAATTCCAAAACTCAATGGCTTATCCGCGAGGCTAGGTTTAGAGATAATAAGGAGGCTTATTAATATAATTCGTATAGGAGCCATAGGGTTCAATTCTTGTTAAATGAAAAAATATGCCAGGACTATGAATGCCTAAACCAAGCTAGCCATGACCTATATCAAAACTTAATTTAGTTCTGGCTAAGTACCTATATCTCGATAAATTCTTAGAGAAACATCTATTTGAAATATAGATACTTAGTTTGATGAGGGGCGCCCTAGAGGTTCATGAGGCTTTCAATGGACTCCTCAACCGAGTCAAAATTATAAGAGTGAATATTATAACCATCGCTAGCATTGATTTTAACTTTAGAAATTCCATTGTTAATTTCAGCGTCTAGAAGGTCGAGAGAAATTTCGACCGATTGGCTAATCATAATTTTTTGATTCATTAAAGTGATGCTACATGATTGTAAAACCATAGTTTGTCCCTTCCTAGCCGAGGCAACAGAATCTTAATGTTCTGATTGCCGATTGATGACGTTGTTAGAAGAATCCCTTCTATTTTTAACAGTAGACTAAATTGTAAAAAAGCATATTTTATTTTTAAATGGGAACCAAAATTGTGACATTGAAAATATAAAGGCTCTGGTATCATGTGACTTAGCACTTTGTTAAACGAAGCTCCATTCGATTAACTACCAGTTAATGATATGAGAGGTGGCGATTCATTTTATAAGGCCCACAGTGCAATGGAGGGGCTTTATGATGCATGCTTAGGTTTACAAGACCCTAAACAATCCATTAATTGCTAATTTAGCAAAATCATTGACTCACTTTTTTTCCAAAGGTTTATTAAAGGATAGTCCCCTACCCTGTTTCAATCAGCGGCCATCAGCAGCTTTTTTTAAAAAATCCAGCCTAACTCAGAAAAAGACACCACACGCTCAAACGAAACCACAAAGTGGTCCAGCCAGCACTCAAATATCAACCAATGCCAACGCATCCGTCAGTTGAGGGTAATGCGTCGGTCAGCTTGACTTGGGGTGGCGTCGCTACTTGGGTGGTTATGATAGAGAATAACCACACTCGCATTCATGGCCAGTGACGCTTTCACGACTTCACGCGGATAGACCGAGGCGGCATTAACGGTACCGTAGAACATCTCTTTGGTGCGCACACTCGATGTTGATTATCAAGGAAGATAATCCCAAACACTTCAGACTCACAAGCGGCCAAGGACGTTTGGCAGAACGATTTCACCAATTCAGGCGAGGTTAATGGCGTTGGTTCTGAGATAAACAGTTTGGATCTGAGAATGCTTGCGGCCTGATCAAGGATGCCCTTTTCTTCTGAGTTGAATAACGAAACATTTGAGTATTGAACAAGTGCTGAGATGGTATTTCCTTTCGGTCTTGGTGAGCGTCTGACTGTCCGTACCCAGTTGCAGGTTCTGTAGCGCAAGGGCGCGCAGCGGCGAAGCCTCCCTAGCGCGAGGGTTCTCAAATGGGACGGTTTAAAGGAAGTCGCGACAACAAGCCAAAAGGACAGCCTAAGCCAGTACCTCAACCCAAAGCACGTCGCCCAGTTAGAAAGGTCCCTTCCCCACCAAGAAGGCGCCCTACTGGTTACTCGACTTACGCCACTCGATATTAATGCCTGCTCGTGACGAGCGCTTTTCCCGGTTTACTTGACTGGGTGATAACACACCGAATGTTCGCATCCCCCTCAACCAAGGACTCCCCCTCCGACGACGCGATCATATTTGTCATAAAAGGGCCTCAACACGCACACTCGATAACCTTGGTCACTTAAGACAAGACCGAACAAGGCGTTGCTCGTCGAAAAACATAACCCGTTTGAATGCCGCTAACGGCTAGAATATCGAAACAAAATCCAGACACACTAATGACCTTCTCTTATGAGTGTCTGATGACGTACACAATAAGCAGACTTCAGTCGTCATACAGACAAGAGAGTAAAGCCTTTGCCGATGCACGATGCTCGGAGGTTGTTTCTATCGTCCTTTCCGTTTTCTTCGCGTAAGCGTAGTCTTCTCGCATCTGCTTAATGGTGGTAGTGTTATCACACACACTGATACTCACCCCCCTTCCCTCGGTTGCCTTGCTCTAGTATTAAAGAGTCGGTTGAATTCACCCAAATCACGTGCATGGATATGTCAGCGGATACCGTAGAACGAACTGTCATGTGACCCCCTAAGCGCCAAAACGCACATCGAAACAAAATCCTGAGCACTTAAACGTTCCTTCCCCCGTTGTCACAAAGCGCAACGCTGGAAACACAGACCCGTAAGTGGTGTACAGAATGATGTGATCCGCTCGCTCGTGAAGAAACCATTCACCAAAGCCAGCGCCATTTAATTCGATGAAAAAGTCACGGATTTCATGGAAAGCAAAACGACGCGACCCCAATAGCGGAAACTGCTGCTTGATAGCTTCAACGAACCCTTGGTCTTTTAACGCTGCGATATCAGCCTGCTGCTCGGGCGATTGACGACGACTGAACATTTTCAAACGCTGGATTTTGGAAACCCAATCAGACTTTTTTTTCGCCTCATCACGACACTTTTTGACTTGAGAGCGCAACTTCAATACCGCCAAAGGACTAGAGATATCATTTTTTGGTGAGCT
>NZ_AJZM02000385.1 GCF_000272405.2 Vibrio tasmaniensis 1F-187 | reverse complement strand
TGCTGGTGTTGTAGCTAAAATCTTCGCTTAATAGCATTTAGATTTTTGCACACTCTTCATTAGAAGAACTGCATAAGAAAAGGGAAGCTTCGGCTTCCCTTTTATTTTTCCACGTTCCCACCACTTCTTTTTGCTTTCCCTTAGTATCATCCCCGTTCCTTGTCGTTCTGCTTTTGTCACACAACTTTTCTTCGAATGCTCTGCACAAATATATTCCGATTATTTTTCCAACACCACTTGCATACTAAAATGTGATCTGTATAATGCATCGCACTGGCTAACGCCGGTTTGTGAACCAATGAGCACTGAGGAGTAGGTCTTACCTAGTAATGTATACTCAGCTTATGTTCGCGGTTAATAAAAATAGTAAACCTTGTGTTTACTTCAAAAGTTAACTGACAATGCGTCCTAATCTTGGATGCTACGGTTTCACATAAATCAATCGGCATTCTCTCGTTCTTTCGAGCTTGAGTGGCGATATTGTTTGTGTAATTTTTAATAATTGGAGCTCTGTCTCATGCAGAACCAACGTATTCGTATCCGCCTTAAAGCGTTTGATTACAAGCTAATCGATGCTTCAACTGCGGAAATCGTTGAAACAGCAAAACGTACTGGCGCACAGGTTCGTGGTCCTATTCCACTTCCTACTCGTAAAGAGCGTTTCACTGTTCTTACCTCTCCACACGTCAACAAAGATGCACGTGATCAGTACGAAATTCGTACTCACAAGCGTTTGATCGACATCGTTGAGCCAACAGATAAAACTGTTGATGCTCTAATGCGTCTTGATCTTGCAGCTGGCGTTGATGTTCAAATCAGCCTAGGTTAAGGGAGATAAGAATAATGATTGGTCTAGTCGGACGTAAAGTGGGTATGACCCGCGTATTTACTGAAGAAGGCGTTTCTATCCCAGTAACTGTTGTTGAGGTTGAAGCGAACCGTATTTCTCAAGTTAAAACTCTTGAGACAGACGGCTACGCAGCAATCCAAGTAACTACTGGTGCTAAGAAAGCTAACCGTGTAACTAAACCTGAAGCTGGTCACTTCGCGAAAGCGGGTGTTGAAGCAGGTCGCGGTCTTTGGGAATTCCGTTTAGAAAACGGCGAAGAGTTTGAAGTTGGCGCTGAGCTAAACGTAGAACTTTTCAACGAAATTAAAAAAGTAGACGTTACTGGTACATCTAAAGGTAAAGGCTTCCAAGGCGCTATCAAGCGTTGGAACTTCTCTACTCAAGATATGACTCACGGTAACTCTTTGTCTCACCGCGCACCGGGTTCAATTGGCCAATGTCAAACTCCAGGCCGCGTGTTTAAAGGCAAGAAAATGGCAGGTCACATGGGTGCTGAGCGTGTAACGACTCAAAACCTAGAGATCGTACGTGTTGACGCTGAGCGCAATCTACTCCTTATTAAAGGTGCAGTACCAGGCTCAACAGGCGGTAACGTGATCGTAAAACCTGCTGTTAAAGCATAACGTCTAGGAGTAAGTAATGGAATTGATGGTTAAAGGTGCTGATGCACTAACTGTTTCCGAGACTACTTTCGGACGTGACTTTAACGAAGCTCTAGTACACCAAGTAGTTGTTGCGTATGCAGCAGGTGCTCGTCAAGGTACTCGTGCTCAAAAGACTCGTTCTGAAGTATCAGGCGGCGGTGCTAAGCCATGGCGCCAAAAAGGTACTGGCCGTGCACGTGCTGGTACAATTCGTAGCCCAATCTGGCGTACAGGTGGTGTTACTTTTGCTGCGAAACCACAAGATCACAGCCAAAAAGTTAACAAGAAAATGTACCGCGGTGCTATGAAAAGCATTCTTTCTGAGTTGATTCGTCAAGAGCGTCTAATCGTTGTTGATAACTTCTCTGTAGAAGCACCAAAAACAAAAGAACTTGTAGCTAAGCTTAAAGAGCTTGAGCTAAATGACGTTCTGATTGTGACTGGCGAAGTAGATGAAAATCTATTCTTAGCTGCTCGTAACCTATACAAAGTAGATGCACGTGATGTTGCTGGTGTTGATCCAGTATCACTAATCGCTTTCGACAAGGTTCTGATGACTGCTGATGCAGTTAAGCAAGTTGAGGAGATGCTAGCATGATCACTGAAGAGCGTATCTTAAAAGTTCTACGTGCTCCGCACATCTCTGAAAAAGCAACTATGGCAGCTGAGAAAGCGAACACTATCGTTTTCAAAGTAGCTAAAGATGCAACTAAGAAAGAGATCAAAGCAGCTGTAGAAAAGCTATTTGAAGTTGAAGTTAAGTCTGTAAATACTCTTGTATTAAAGGGTAAGACCAAACGTCAAGGTATGCGTGAAGGCCGTCGTTCAGACGTTAAGAAAGCCTACGTTACTTTGAAAGAAGGTCAAGATCTTGACTTCGTTGGCGGCGCGGAATAACAGGAGTAGTAAAAATGGCTATTGTTAAATGTAAGCCGACTTCCCCTGGTCGTCGTCACGTCGTTAAAGTTGTTAACGCTGACCTGCACAAGGGTAAGCCATACGCACCACTTCTAGAGAAAAACTCTAAGAACGGTGGTCGTAACAACAACGGTCGTATTACAGTACGTCACATCGGTGGTGGTCATAAACACCATTACCGTCTAGTTGACTTCAAACGTACTAAAGATGGCATCCCAGCGAAAGTTGAGCGTCTAGAATACGATCCAAACCGTAGTGCTAACATCGCTCTAGTTCTGTACGCAGACGGTGAGCGTCGTTACATCATTGCACCTAAAGGTGTTAACGCAGGCGACCAGATTCAATCTGGCGTAGATGCTGCAATCAAAGCAGGTAACACTCTGCCGATGCGCAACATCCCAGTAGGTTCTACTGTACACTGTGTTGAACTTAAGCCTGGTAAAGGTGCACAACTAGCTCGTTCGGCTGGTGCTTATGCTCAAATCATCGCTCGCGATGGTGCATACGTAACTATCCGTCTACGTTCTGGTGAAATGCGCAAAGTTCTTTCTGAAGGTCGTGCAACGATCGGTGAAGTTGGTAACTCTGAGCATATGCTACGTGAACTTGGTAAAGCTGGTGCTTCACGCTGGCGCGGCGTACGTCCAACCGTACGTGGTGTAGTAATGAACCCGGTGGATCACCCACATGGTGGTGGTGAAGGCCGCACATCTGGTGGTCGTCACCCAGTATCTCCTTGGGGCGTTCCTACTAAGGGCTTCAAGACTCGTAAGAATAAGCGCACTGACAAGTACATCGTACGTCGTCGCACTAAATAATTTATAAAGAGGAATCGCCATGCCACGTTCTCTCAAGAAAGGTCCTTTTATTGACCTACACTTGCTGAAGAAGGTAGAGAAAGCGGTGGAAAGCGGAGACAAAAAGCCTATTAAGACTTGGTCCCGTCGCTCAATGATCATCCCAACAATGATTGGTTTGACCATCGCTGTCCATAATGGTCGTCAGCACGTCCCAGTTTTCGTTACCGAAGAAATGATCGGTCACAAACTAGGCGAATTTGCACCAACTCGTACTTATCGCGGTCATGCTGCAGATAAGAAAGCTAAGAAGAAATAAGGAGTAGATGATGGAAGCTTTAGCTAAACATAACTTTGCTCGTATTTCTCCACAGAAAGCTCGCTTAGTTGCAGACCAAATTCGCGGTAAGTCGGTAGACCAGGCTCTAGAAATTCTAACTTTCAGCAACAAAAAAGCTGCTGTTTTAGTTAAGAAAGTTCTTGAGTCAGCTATCGCTAACGCGGAACATAACGAAGGTGCAGATATAGACGATCTAAATGTCGCTAAAATCTTCGTAGATGAGGGCCCTATCATGAAGCGTATTATGCCTCGTGCTAAAGGTCGTGCGGATCGTATCTTGAAGCGTTCAAGCCACATCACTATTGTTGTAGCAGATCGCTAAAGACTAGGAGAGTAAGCAATGGGTCAGAAAGTACATCCTAATGGTATTCGTCTTGGCATCGTCAAGCCTTGGAATGCTACATGGTTTGCTAATACCAACGAATTCGCTGACAACCTAGACGGCGACTTCAAGGTACGTCAGTTCCTTACCAAGGAACTACAAAAAGCATCATTATCTCGTATCGTTATCGAGCGTCCAGCCAAGAGCATCCGTGTGACTATTCACACAGCTCGTCCTGGCGTTGTTATCGGTAAGAAAGGTGAAGACGTAGAGAAGCTACGCGCAGCTGTAGCTAAAATCGCAGGTGTACCAGCGCAAATTAACATCGCTGAAGTACGTAAGCCTGAGCTAGATGGTCAGCTTGTAGCTGATAGCATCGCGTCTCAACTAGAGCGTCGTGTTATGTTCCGTCGTGCAATGAAGCGTGCGGTACAAAATGCTATGCGTCTAGGCGCTAAAGGCATCAAAGTACAAGTAGGCGGCCGTCTTGGCGGTGCTGAAATCGCACGTTCAGAGTGGTACCGTGAAGGCCGTGTGCCTCTACACACTCTACGTGCAGACATTGATTACGCAACTTCTTCGGCTCACACTCAATACGGTGTGATCGGCATTAAAGTTTGGATCTTCAAAGGTGAGATTCTAGGCGGTATGCCAGCTGCTAACGCAGTAGAGCCAAAAGGCGATAAGCCTAAGAAGCAGCGTAAAGGCCGTAAGTAAGGAGTCGAACGATGCTACAACCAAAACGTACTAAGTTCCGCAAGGTTATGACTGGTCGTAACCGTGGTCTAGCTAAAGGTACTGAAGTAAGCTTCGGCGAATTCGGTCTTAAAGCTGTTGGCCGTGGTCGCCTGACTGCACGTCAAATCGAAGCGGCACGTCGTGCTATGACACGTCACATTAAGCGTCAAGGTCAAATCTGGATCCGTGTGTTCCCAGACAAACCTATTACTGAAAAGCCTCTTGAAGTTCGTCAAGGTAAAGGTAAAGGTTCAGTTGCGTACTGGGTTGCTCAAATCCAACCAGGCAAAGTTATGTACGAGATGAATGGCGTACCTGAAGAGTTGGCACGTGAAGCGTTCCGCCTAGCGGCACGTAAACTGCCTGTTAAAACTACTTTTGTAACTAAGCAGGTGATGTGATGAAAGCACAAGATCTACGCGAAAAGAACGTTGAAGAGCTTAACGCTGAGCTATTGAATTTGCTACGTGAACAGTTCAACTTGCGCATGCAAGCTGCAACTGGTCAACTACAGCAAACTCATACTCTAAAAGCTGTACGCCGTGACATCGCACGTGTGAAAACTGTTTTGACTGAAAAGGCAGGCGCATAATGAGCGAAACTAACCGCATCCAGCAAGGCCGTGTAGTAAGTGACAAGATGGACAAGTCTATCGTTGTTGCTATTGAGCGTACTGTAAAACACCCAATTTACGGTAAGTTCATCAAACGCACGACTAAAGTACACGCACACGACGAAGACAACACTTGTGGCCTAGGCGACAAAGTTGAAATCGCTGAGTGTCGTCCTCTGTCTAAGACTAAGTCTTGGACATTGGTTAAAGTTCTAGAAAAAGCGAAGATTTAATCTTTGTAATTCTATAACTTATAAGCGGCTCCAAATAATTTTTTGGAGCCGCTTGTTTTTTGTCTACCCAATTTAAAAAAAGGGTGGTACAATTCGCGTCCCTTTTAAAGAGGCAGCCCGACCCGAGAGGGTCTAGTTTTAATATTTAGCGGAGCACTAACAATGATCCAGATGCAAAGTACACTTGACGCAGCAGATAACTCTGGCGCGCGCAAGGTAATGTGTATTAAGGTTCTGGGTGGCTCTCACCGCCGTTATGCACATATCGGTGACGTCATCAAGGTTACAGTGAAGGAAGCGATTCCTCGCGGTAAAGTAAAGAAAGGTGATGTTCTGAAGGCGGTAGTAGTGCGCACCCGTAAAGGCGTTCGTCGCCCAGACGGTTCTGTCATTCGCTTCGACAGTAATGCTTGTGTATTGTTAAATGACACTACTGAGCAACCAGTCGGCACACGTATCTTTGGTCCTGTGACTCGTGAACTTCGTAACGCGAAATTCATGAAGATTGTATCACTTGCACCTGAAGTTCTGTAAGGAGCGGCAACATGGCAGCTAAAATCCGTCGTAATGACGAAGTAATCATTCTTGCTGGTAAAGATAAAGGCAAGAAAGGTAAAGTAACTAAGGTTCTGACAACTGGTAAAGTTGTTGTTGAAGGCATCAATCTTGTTAAAAAACACCAAAAGCCGGTTCCGGCTCTAGGTCAACAAGGTGGCATCGTTGAACAAGAAGCAGCTATTGATGCTTCTAACGTTGCAGTCTTTAACGCGGCTACTGGTAAAGCAGACCGTATCGGTTTCCGTATCGAAGATGGCAAGAAAGTTCGTTTCTTCAAATCTAACGGCGAAACTGTTTCTAACTAATTAGAAGTAATTTGGAGTTCTACTATGGCGAAACTGCATGATTACTACAAGTCGTCTGTAGTCGCTGAGCTTACCAAAGAGTTCAGCTACACAAGCGTCATGCAAGTCCCTAGGATTGAGAAAATCACCCTAAACATGGGCGTTGGTGAAGCAATCAACGATAAGAAACTGCTAGAAAACGCAGCGTCTGATATGGCAACGATCTCTGGTCAAAAGCCTCTTATCACGAAAGCGCGTAAATCTGTAGCTGGTTTCAAAATTCGTGAAGGCTACCCAATTGGTTGTAAAGTAACCTTGCGTGGTGAGCGCATGTGGGAATTTTTAGAGCGTTTAATCTCTATCGCACTTCCACGTGTACGTGATTTCCGTGGTGTTAGCGCTAAGTCTTTTGACGGACGCGGTAACTACAGCATGGGCGTTCGCGAGCAAATCATCTTTCCGGAAATCGACTACGATAAAGTCGATCGTGTCCGCGGTCTTGATATTACTATCACGACATCTGCGGGATCCGATGAGGAAGGCCGAGCTCTGCTGGCTGCCTTTAACTTCCCATTCCGTAAGTAAGGGTAGGGTTACTGTTATGGCTAAACAATCAATGAAAGCACGTGAAGCTAAACGTGCAAAACTAGTAGTTAAGTTCGCTGAAAAGCGTTCTGCGCTAAAAGTTATCATTAGCGATGTAAACGCATCTGAAGAAGATCGTTGGAATGCGGTTCTTAAACTGCAATCTCTTCCACGTGATTCAAGTGCATCACGTCAGCGCAACCGTTGCAACCAAACTGGTCGTCCACACGGTTACCTACGTAAATTCGGTCTAAGCCGTATTAAGGTTCGCGAAGCTTGCATGAAAGGCGAGATTCCGGGTCTTCGTAAGGCTAGCTGGTAATTGCCACTTAATCATTTGGAGTAAATCTTATGAGCATGCAAGATCCGATTTCGGATATGCTGACCCGCGTTCGTAACGGTCAGGCAGCAAATAAAGTTGCTGTAAAAATGCCTTCTTCAAAGCTTAAAGTTGCAATTGCTGCATTACTTAAAGCTGAAGGTTACATCGTAGACTTCGCTGTTGACAGCGAAGCAAAACCTGAGCTAGAAGTTACTCTTAAGTACTTCCAAGCTAAACCTGTAATCGAGCAAATCAAGCGCGTATCACGTCCTGGTCTAAGAGTTTATAAAAATAAAGACTCTTTACCTACAGTGATGGGTGGTCTTGGTATTGCAGTTGTTTCTACTTCCAAGGGTCTGATGTCTGACCGTGCTGCTCGTAAAGCAGGTCTTGGCGGTGAAATCATCTGTTACGTAGCTTAAGGAGTAGATTATGTCTCGTGTTGCTAAAGCACCTGTCGCTATTCCAGCTGGCGTAGAGGTGAAACTAAACGGCCAAGAAGTTACTGTAAAAGGTAGCAAAGGTGAGCTTACTCGCGTTCTTAACAGCGCCGTAGTTATTGCACAGGAAGAAAACAACCTAACTTTCGGTCCGAAAGAAGGTGTTACTAACGCATGGGCACAAGCTGGTACAGCTCGCGCTCTAGTTAATAACATGGTTGTGGGTGTTACTGAGGGCTTCACTAAGAAGCTAACTCTTAAGGGTGTTGGTTACCGTGCTGCTATGAAAGGCAACGCTGTAGGTCTAACTCTTGGTTTTTCTCACCCAGTAGAGCACGCTCTACCTGAAGGTATTAAAGCTGAGTGCCCTAGCCAAACTGAGATCGTTATTACTGGTTGCGATAAGCAAGTAGTAGGTCAAGTTGCGGCTGACATTCGTTCTTACCGTGCTCCTGAGCCTTACAAAGGCAAAGGTGTTCGTTACGCAGATGAAAATGTGCGTACTAAAGAAGCTAAGAAGAAGTAAGGTATCACTATGGATAAGAAAGCATCTCGCATCCGTCGTGCTACACGTGCACGTCGTAAGATTGCAGAACTTGGTGCAACTCGCCTGGTAGTACATCGTACTCCTCGCCATGTTTACGCTCAAGTTATCTCGGCAAACGGCTCTGAGGTTATCGCAGCTGCTTCTACTGTAGAAAAAGCGATCCGTGAGCAAGTTAAGAACACTGGTAACGTCGATGCAGCTAAAGCAGTTGGTAAAGCTGTTGCTGAGCGCGCTCTTGAAAAAGGCGTAGCTTCAGTTGCATTTGACCGTTCTGGTTTCCAATACCACGGTCGAGTAGCGGCGCTAGCAGAATCTGCTCGCGAAGCTGGTCTGAAATTCTAAGGTAGGGTTGGAAGATGGCTAAAGAACAACAACAAGCTAATGATTTGCAAGAAAAGCTGATCGCTGTTAACCGTGTATCTAAGACGGTTAAAGGTGGTCGAATCATGAGCTTCACTGCACTAACAGTAGTTGGTGACGGTAATGGTCGCGTAGGTTTCGGTTACGGCAAAGCTCGTGAAGTACCTGCAGCGATTCAAAAAGCAATGGAAAAAGCGCGTCGTAACATGGTTACTGTTGCGCTTAACGAAGGCACTCTTCACCACCCGGTGAAAGGTCGTCATTCGGGCTCTAAAGTTTACATGCAGCCAGCTGCTGAAGGTACAGGTGTTATTGCCGGTGGTGCAATGCGTGCCGTACTTGAAGTTGCAGGCGTACATAACGTTCTTTCTAAAGCATACGGTTCAACGAACCCAATCAACGTTGTTCGCGCAACGATTGGTGCTCTAGTAGACGTTAAGTCACCAGAAATGGTTGCTGCTAAACGTGGTCTAACTGTTGAATCTATTTCGGAGTAAGCACACGATGGCAACTATTAAAGTAACTCAAACTAAAAGCTCAATTGGTCGCCTACCTAAGCACAAAGCGTGTCTTAAAGGTCTAGGTCTTCGTCGCATCAACCATACAGTAGAACTTGAAGATACTCCGTGCGTACGCGGTATGATCAACAAGGTTTACTACATGGTTAAGATTGAGGAGTAATCAGAATGCGTTTGAATACTCTATCACCGGCTGCTGGCTCTAAACCTTCTAAGAAGCGTGTAGGTCGTGGTATCGGTTCTGGCCTTGGTAAAACAGGTGGCCGCGGTCACAAAGGTCAAAAGTCACGTTCTGGCGGCTCTGTTCGTCCAGGTTTTGAAGGCGGTCAAATGCCTCTAAAACAACGTCTACCTAAATTCGGTTTCACTTCTCGTAAGAGCCTAGTGTCTGCTGAAGTTCGTCTAGCTGAGCTAGCGAAAGTAACAGGTGACGTAGTTGATCTTAACAGCCTTAAAGCTGCTAACGTTATCACTAAGAACATCGAGTTTGTTAAGATCGTTCTTTCTGGTGACCTAAGCAAAGCTGTGACTGTTAAAGGTCTACGCGTGACTAAAGGCGCTAAAGCTGCAATCGAAGCTGCAGGCGGTAAAATCGAGGAATAATCTCGAGGAACGAGGTACAGATGGCTAAGAAACCAGGAAAAGATTTTCGTAGTGCTCAGAGCGGCTTAAGTGAACTAAAGTCGCGCTTATTATTCGTAATTGGTGCACTTTTAGTATTCCGAGCCGGCTCTTTTGTGCCGATCCCTGGTATTGACGCAGCTGTACTTGCCGATTTGTTCGATCAGCAAAAAGGTACCATCGTAGAAATGTTTAACATGTTCTCCGGTGGTGCTCTTGAGCGTGCATCTATATTAGCATTGGGTATCATGCCGTACATTTCGGCATCGATCGTAGTCCAATTGCTAACTGTAGTTCATCCAGCGTTAGCGGAACTCAAAAAAGAGGGTGAAGCAGGCCGTCGTAAGATAAGCCAATATACACGCTACGGCACGCTTGTACTTGCAACATTCCAAGCTATTGGTATCGCAACAGGCTTACCAAACATGGTCGACAATCTGGTTGTTATCAACCAAACCATGTTTACGCTTATTGCTACCGTGAGTTTAGTAACTGGTACCATGTTTTTGATGTGGTTAGGTGAACAAATCACTGAGCGAGGAATCGGTAATGGTATTTCCATTCTGATTTTTGCAGGTATTGTTGCTGGATTGCCTTCTGCAATCGGTCAAACAATCGAGCAAGCGCGTCAAGGTGAATTGCATGTGCTTCTTCTGTTGTTTATCGCGGTATTGTCTTTTGCTGTAATTTACTTCGTAGTTTTCATGGAACGTGGTCAACGTCGTATCGTCGTTAACTATGCGAAGCGTCAACAAGGTCGTAAAGTTTTTGCAGCTCAAAGCTCTCACTTGCCTCTTAAGATTAATATGGCAGGTGTTATTCCAGCGATTTTTGCATCAAGTATTATTTTGTTCCCAGGAACATTAGCACAATGGTTTGGTCAAAATGGTGAAAGCAGCGCGTTCGGTTGGTTAACTGACGTGTCATTAGCTCTTAGCCCAGGTCAACCTTTGTATGTAATGCTTTATGCAGCAGCTATAATCTTCTTCTGTTTCTTCTATACAGCGTTGGTGTTTAACCCGCGTGAAACAGCTGATAATTTGAAGAAGTCTGGTGCATTCGTACCCGGTATCCGCCCAGGTGAGCAGACAGCGAAATATATCGATAAAGTGATGACTAGGCTAACCCTTGCGGGCGCTCTATACATTACTTTTATATGTCTGATTCCTGAATTCATGATGGTCGCGTGGAACGTTCGTTTCTACTTCGGCGGCACATCACTACTAATCGTAGTGGTAGTTATCATGGATTTCATGGCACAGGTACAGACTCATCTGATGTCACAACAGTATGATTCTGTGTTAAAGAAAGCGAATCTGAAAGGTTACGGCCGTTAATTCGGTAGTAATTATTTCGATTCCATTTACGGAGTTTAGCAATGAAAGTTCGTGCTTCCGTTAAAAAAATCTGCCGTAACTGTAAAGTTATCAAGCGTAACGGTGTCGTTCGCGTGATTTGCAGTGAGCCAAAGCATAAGCAACGCCAAGGCTAATCAGCAGAAATTTTTACTTGAAATACTAGGTAGAGTCGAGTATATTCCTCGGCCTACCTTTTGCGTGCAAAAGAAGTAGTATGCCGCAGCGTATCCATAACGGGCTTTGCTGCGGATAATTCTTTTATGAACCCCCTTAGGAGTGAATAATGGCCCGTATAGCCGGCATTAACATTCCTGATCATAAGCATTCTGTAATTGCACTTACTGCAATCTACGGTATTGGCAAAACTCGCTCTCAAGCTATTCTAGCTGAAGTGGGTATTGCTGAAGATGCTAAGATCAGTGAACTAACTGAAGAGCAGATCGATCAACTGCGTGATGGTGTAGCTAAATACACTGTAGAAGGTGATCTACGTCGTGAAGTATCGATGAACATCAAGCGTCTTATGGACCTTGGCTGTTACCGCGGTCTTCGTCATCGTCGCAGTCTACCACTACGTGGACAGCGTACTAAAACCAACGCTCGCACCCGTAAGGGTCCGCGCAAGCCGATCAAGAAATAGTCGGATAAGGTAGAGTACAATGGCAAAACAACCAACTCGCGCGCGTAAGCGCGTACGCAAGCAAGTAGCTGATGGCGTAGCGCACATTCATGCTTCTTTCAACAACACAATCGTAACTATCACTGACCGTCAAGGCAACGCTCTTGCATGGGCTACAGCAGGTGGTTCAGGTTTCCGTGGTTCTCGTAAATCTACTCCGTTCGCAGCACAAGTTGCAGCTGAGCGTTGTGGTGAAATGGCTAAAGAATATGGCCTAAAGAACTTGGAAGTTATGGTTAAGGGTCCAGGTCCAGGTCGCGAATCTACTGTTCGTGCACTGAACGCTGCTGGTTTCCGTATCACTAACATTGTTGATGCGACACCAATCCCTCATAACGGTTGTCGTCCACCTAAGAAACGTCGCGTTTAAGTTTCGTTTCTAGGAATATTGGAGAAAGATCATGGCAAGATATTTGGGTCCTAAGCTGAAGCTTAGCCGTCGCGAAGGTACTGACTTATTCCTTAAGTCTGGTGTCCGTGCGATCGATACCAAGTGTAAAATTGATAACGCACCAGGTGTACACGGCGCTCGTCGCGGTCGTCTATCTGAGTATGGCGTTCAGCTTCGTGAGAAGCAAAAAGTTCGTCGTATTTACGGCGTTCTAGAAAAACAATTCCGCAACTACTACAAAGAAGCTGCACGTCTTAAAGGCAACACAGGTGCAAACCTGCTTCAGCTTCTTGAAGGTCGTCTTGATAACGTAGTTTACCGTATGGGCTTTGGCGCTACTCGTGCTGAATCTCGTCAACTAGTTAGCCACAAGTCTATTCTAGTTAACGGTAAAGTTGTAAACGTTCCTTCTTTCAAAGTAGCGGCAAACGACGTTGTTTCTATCCGCGAGAAAGCTAAACAGCAATCTCGTATTAAAGCGGCTCTAGAAGTTGCTGAACAACGTGAAAAGCCAACTTGGATTGAAGTAGATGCTGGCAAAATGGAAGGTACATTCAAGCGTATGCCTGAGCGTTCTGACCTATCAGCTGACATCAATGAACACTTGATCGTCGAACTTTACTCTAAGTAAGGTTAAAAAAAGAGAGGACACAATGCAGGGTTCTGTAACAGAATTTCTTAAGCCGCGTCTTGTTGACATTGAACAGATCAATACGACACACGCGAAAGTAACTCTTGAGCCATTAGAGCGCGGTTTCGGCCATACTCTAGGTAATGCTCTTCGCCGCATTCTTCTATCTTCTATGCCGGGTTGTGCCGTAACAGAAGTTGAAATCGAAGGTGTGCTACACGAATACAGCACTAAAGAAGGCGTTCAGGAAGATATCCTGGAAATCCTTCTAAACCTTAAAGGTTTAGCTGTACGCGTTGCTGAAGGCAAAGATGAAGTGTTTATTACACTGAACAAATCAGGCTCAGGCCCTGTTGTTGCAGGTGACATCACCCACGATGGTGATGTAGAGATCGCTAACCCTGAGCACGTAATTTGTCACCTAACGGATGACAACGCTGAGATCGCTATGCGTATCAAAGTAGAACGTGGTCGTGGTTACGTTCCAGCTTCAGCTCGTATCCATACTGAAGAAGATGAGCGTCCAATCGGTCGTCTACTTGTTGACGCTACTTACAGCCCGGTCGATAAAATCGCCTATGCTGTTGAAGCGGCACGTGTAGAACAACGTACTGACTTAGACAAGCTTGTTATCGATATGGAAACGAACGGTACTCTAGAACCTGAGGAAGCAATCCGTCGTGCAGCTACTATTTTAGCTGAACAACTGGATGCGTTCGTAGATCTTCGTGATGTACGTGTACCTGAGGAGAAGGAAGAGAAGCCAGAATTCGATCCTATCCTACTACGTCCTGTAGACGATCTTGAACTAACAGTTCGCTCTGCTAACTGTTTGAAAGCAGAAGCGATTCACTACATCGGTGATCTTGTACAGCGCACTGAGGTTGAGCTACTTAAAACGCCAAACCTTGGTAAGAAATCTCTTACAGAGATTAAAGATGTGCTTGCTTCACGTGGTCTTTCTCTAGGCATGCGCCTAGAAAACTGGCCACCAGCGTCAATCGCTGAAGATTAATCGAAAAGTTAGAAGGATTAGGTCATGCGCCATCGTAAAAGTGGTCGTCAACTCAACCGCAACAGCAGTCATCGCAAAGCGATGTTCAGCAACATGGCTAGCTCTCTTGTTCGTCACGAAGTTATTAAAACTACCGTGCCTAAAGCAAAAGAACTACGTCGCGTAATTGAGCCATTGATTACCCTAGCTAAGACAGACAGTGTTGCTAACCGTCGTCTTGCATTTGCTCGCACTCGTGATAACGAAGTTGTGGCAAAACTATTTAATGAACTAGGCCCGCGTTTCGCGGCTCGCCAAGGTGGTTACACTCGCATTCTTAAATGTGGTTTCCGTACTGGTGATAAAGCTCCAATGGCTTACATTGAGCTTGTAGACCGCCCAGCTGCTGAAGAAGCTGCTGAGTAATCTATACTAGATTCTTAATACAAAAGCCGAGCATTAGCTCGGCTTTTTTGTATCTGTAGAATTAGGAGACCGACATAAGAATTGCACCACGATATTTGGCACTTTTCTTTACCTTCTCTGCTCCATTTCTCAATAATATCTCGTATCTCGTATCTCGTATCTCGTATCTCTTTTGTTCAGCGCACAAAAAAGAGCACCGAAGCGCCCTTTAAGTATTTTAAATCAATTATTAATCACTGGTTATTACAACCAAATAGCTTCGAGTGAATCAACGAGACCGCTTGTTGCGCCTTGTGACTCTAGCCCTTGAATAATGATTGGTGCAAACGCCGCAACCATTGATGAATCCATACCTAATCCTGAAAATGCATTTTCAACAGATGTTTTTGAGTCCAATACTGACGTTAAACCGGTAGAATCAAGCGTCGACATTCCAGGGAAAAGCATTTCGAGCTCTTGGTTGTCAAAGTTATCAAGGGTATTTTGGGCAAGAGCTAGCATGGAGCCTACTCCACCTATAGCTTGCTCATTTGTTACAGATGCTTTGTCACTTAGGGAATTAGCAAGGGTGCTCGTAAATGGTGTTGCTTCATTTTTTTGAGACCACATGTCTACAGCGGCCATAAGGGCTGTTTGTGATAGTTGGGAATAGTTAATATCAGAAGTTGGGCTAACTTGTTCTGACTCGCTAGTACTAGCGCAAGATACCACAGCAAGGCTGCTTAAAACGGTGATGAGTACTTTCTTCATTATTCGTCCTTAAGTAATAAAGTAATTTACTCTTTCACTATAAACGAAAAACGGCGATGTAGTCACATCGCCGTTGAGCTAATTCAGTCTAATTTACCTATAGTTTTTTGTTTTACTAAAGGTTTTTATAGAAATTAAAGAATTGCTAGAAGTTCTACTTCGAATACTAGAGCAGCAAATGGTGGGATTGCAGCACCTGCGCCACGCTCACCGTATGCTAGATCTTGAGGGATGTATAGCTTCCACTTAGAGCCAACAGGCATCATTTGTAGAGCTTGTACCCAACCTTGAATTACGCCAGTTACTGGGAATTCAGCAGGTTGACCGCGAGATACAGAGCTATCGAAAACTGTACCGTCAGTTAGTTCGCCGTGGTAGTGAACGCGCACTTGCTTGTCTGCAGTTGGGATTTCGCCAGTACCTTCAGTTAGTACTTCGTACTGAAGACCAGACTCAAGAACTGTAACTTCTGAACGAAGAGCGTTGTCAGCTAGGAAAGCTTCGCCGTCAGCAGCAGCAGCTTTAGCTAGTTCTTGACGTGCAGCTTCACCACGAGTGTGTAGCTCTTGTAGTGCGTTGTTGATTTCGTCAACTTCGATAGCTGGCATGTCGCCAACTAGAGCTGTTGCGATACCAGCAGCGATTGCATCAACGTTTAGGCCTTCAAGACCAGAACCAGCAAGTTGTTGGCCCATTTGTAGACCGATACCGTAGCTAGCTTTTTGCTCTACAGTTTCAAATTTTACTTCAGACATGAAAAGTCACTCTTTTTGTCAGTACTAAAAGGGTAAGAATACCAGTATTAGCAGCCTGAATAAACGGCTAGCCTCTGATCACTTACGCTTTACCGTGTCCAAATCACAGCTATGTCAATTTTCTTGCTTTGCTCTCTGTTGTCGCGGAAAGATCTATACTGTTGGTACTTTGGTTTTTATACTGTAGTTATTCAATGTATAGGACGCAGTGGCATGAATCGTCGTCAAAAGAAAAAACAGAAAGTAGACCACTTAGCAGAGTTCAAGGACCGACTGAATCAGGTCAAAGAGAAACTAAGCTCGATCGATCTAAAGAAAATGAAAACCTCAACAGTGCAAACTTGGGGATCATTGCCGAAATTACACCAGAAATTATTGATGGTGATTTCGCCGATCATATTAATCTTATTGTTTACACCGCTACCAGAGCCTAAAGTAGACAACGCACCAGCAACATCTCGTGTTGAGCTTGAGATAAATACTGTTGGCTTAAGCGAGCAGAAAAATGCTAAAAGTAATTCTTCTGAGCTAACCAGTTGGCAAGAGTATCTTGTTAAGCAAGGGGATACGTTAGCGCAGGTTTTTCGAAATAACGACTTACCGTTGTCTGACTTGAACGCGCTAGTGCGTATTGAAGGGGCAGACAAACCACTTAGTCAGATTCGTAAAGGCCAGCTAGTTCGATTCAAACTCGCCGAGACCGGGAAACTAGACATTCTTCAGCTAGAAAAAGGCAACACTTCGGTGATGTTTTTCCGATTGTCAGACGGTGGCTTTGGCCGTAGTAAGTAGCTCAATTCTGAGCCTGCGTTTAAGCGTTTTGTCAGATACAGATAGTCGATAGAAAAGAGCTAATGATTAGCTCTTTTTTTTGGTCGCTTGAAAGGTGCAAGCGGTAAGATGATGAGCATAATTCCGATAAAGGTTAACGTATCTGGAATCTCATCAAACCATATCGCGCCTATTATGGCGACAAACACTAAGCCTGAGTATTCAGCCAAGGCAATTTGACTAGAGTGTGCTTTTTGGTAGGCAGCGACCGCAAGTCCGTTGTAGCTTAAGATTAGCGTCGCACTTAATGCTATGTATCCCAAATGCTCCACAGACACCGGCTGCCAGTATAAGAAGCACAGTACTAATGAGGCTGGAATAGAGCATAAGGTTGTCCACCACAGCGTAGTGACCACCGTTTGCTCACTAGGAAGCTTTCTTACCAATACATTGAATAGTGCGAGGGTGAGTGCTGTACCCAAAGCAAACAGTGCTGCCCAATGAAATTGTGATGGCCTCAAGACAATCAATGCACCAATAAAACCGATAGTGGTGGCGATAACCTTGCCAAGTGCCGGTTGCTCTTTCAGTAGAAACATAGAGAGAGGTAACATCAACAGGGGCGCGACGTAAAATACTGCGTTGGCGGTAGCCAAAGAAAGGTGGGTGATCGCGACGACCATACATCCGCTGCCGATTAGGATCAGTTGTCCTCGAATAAAGGTCACTTTAGCTTGTTGTAAGCGTCGTTGTTCTTTTTTCTGTTGTAGCCACAAAGGGGTGATGATGAGCAGAGATATCAACTGTCGGAAAAAAATATACTGAAGAGGCGGTACTTCGCCATTCAACAGTTTTACCGCTACGTCGGAAAGCGAGGCAAACAAGTTACCTGCAACCAACAATAGAATACCGACAGTGATATTCGTCATTACTTTTCAAATCTCATGTCTACATGCGGAATATCGTCTTCCAGATACATCTCAGAGATAGTTTCGAACCCGTGATTCGCATAGAAGTTTTCTAGGTGTTGTTGCGCGCCAATATCGATGGTCTTGCTCGGCCAAAGAGCCTCACAGCGTGTTAACGCTTCTTTTATCAATTGATGCCCTAAACCATCACCTCTTGCCGATTGCTTCGTTGCCACTCGACCGATGCTCGTGTTGTCGTAAGAAGTTCCTGGTGGTAACAAGCGTGCACACGCCACTAACTCTGCATCAGCATAGCCAAGCAAGTGTTCAACACCCGCGAGTGTATCTTTACCGTCGAGTTCTGGATAAGGGCAATTTTGTTCAACGACGAACACATCTACTCGTAATTGAAGTAGTTGATAAAGCTGCTGTGTTGAAAGTTCAGAGAAGGGAATTGAGTGCCAAGTGATCATGTTTACATCCAGAGATTATCGATGCTCTGAATGTACTATGTGCGATGATTGTTGGCATTAACTATTGTTAATTCGACCTTTGATTCTGCTCAGGCTGATCGCGGTTATACCGAGGTAAGCAGCAATTTGATTGTCGTTCAAGCGCTGTTCAAGGTCGGGATAATGTTCGCAGAAAAGTTGATAGCGTTGCTCTGGAGTATAGAGCAGCATAAAGCGTTCTTTGTTTTCCTTATGCATCAGCTGAGTTTCTAATAACTTTAAATACAAAGGGTTGTTTGATGCGCGCCACTCGATAACTGCGTTCATTGGCAGTTCTAACATAGTAATTGGTGTGAGCGTTTCTAATAGGTAAGGGGACGCTTGGTTTTTTATCAGACTCTCAAAGCCGATGATCCAATCTTGTTCCCAGTAGAACTCTTTGCTGTATTGCTTGCCGTCATCAGTGAGATAACAAGCGTGGCACAAGCCTTCAAGTACAAAGTAGATTGAACTCGCCATTTCACCTTGATTGATCAGGATGTGTCTGGTTGGTAGCTCAAGTGGTTTCGCGACGGCTAATAGAGATTCAATCTGACTTTCAGAGAAGTCGAAGCTTTGTAGTTGTTCGATAAAAGAGGTGTGCATGGAAATAACCTAACCCAAATAAGTGTCGAAATCATCGCACTTATTTGAGTTTAGGTACAGAGCGGGCTAAATCAGCGTCGAGCGTGCTGTGCTAGATAATCTTGAGCAAGTTCTCTACCCATGTATTTACCAAGAGTTTTCAGTGGTACTTTCTTAAGGTTAACCACAATCAAGCCATCCAGAGCATCATTAAATGATGGGTCGACGTTAAAGCACACCAACTTACCGTTCATCCCTAGGTATTGGCGGAGTAGTACTGGCAGGCCTTTTCCTTGCTCCATACGCGCTAACACTTTAGAGAGCAGAGGAACACTCGCCAATGACGATAACAGATGATTTTGCCAGAACACATGATTACTGGTATTGAGTGGTGAAGAAGGAGAAACCAGGTTTGCTTTTTCTTCGTCATAATGATGTATCGATAAGGTCGTCGCAATCAACAGACGCGCATTGTGGCTGTAATCATTACTGATACTGACTGGGCCGAATAGGTGAGTGTATTGAGGATGACGATACACGAAGGCCGCGATACCTTTCCACAATAGTAATAGTGAGTTAAGGCTCTTTTGATAAGGCTTGCTCACTACAGAACGCCCAAGCTCGATACTGTTGTCTAAAGTATCGATGAATTCTTGATTGTAGTTAAACAGACTGCGGGAATAGAGTTGATCAAGCCCGTGCTCAGCGATCAACTTGTCGACCATACCAAGTCGATATGCACCGACTAATTCAGCCTTGGCTTTGTTCCACACAAACAGTTGATGGTAGTAAAGGTCATACTCATCTAAATCACAGGCAAGCCCGCTGCCTTCGCCGACCTCTCTAAAGCTCTCCTCTCTTACTCGACCAATCTCGCGCATTAAATTGGGGATCGACTGGCTCGGTGTGCAGTACACCTCAAAATCTCCCTGTTCCAGTAATCTCATTTCTTGAGGAAGTGACGCGACTTCTATAGAGAGTACTTCTGATGGAATAGGCGCAATAACCTGAGTGTCAAAAGAGGGCGCATGGATTGGCGTACTAGGGCTATCTTGTTGACTCATCAGATAGGTATTGAGTCGCAGATAGTTGACGATATCCATCTCTTGTTCAAACGATTTTATCTCTGAGTATGGGATTGAAGAGCCAATAGAGATAGAGATGGTAGTCGCTCGTTTATTAAGAAGTTCACGGCCAAGTAAAGCCGTTCTTAGCAGTGGATGAACTCGTCCAGCTTGGTAGAAAAGCTCGCTGTTTTTACCATTGATAAAGATAGGAACCGTAGTTGCCTGATGACGTTTGACGAACTTGGCAACCGATTTGCTCCATTCGATGTCTGTCAGTGTTTTTGCCCCTTTACGGTAACTCGATACTTCGCCCGCAGGGAACACAATCAATAGCCCCCCGCCTGCCAAATGACGATTGGCATCTCGAATGGCTTTAGCGTTGGTTCGTTTTGATTCTTTACTATTAAAGACATCGACTCCGATGAAAAGATCATCCAGTTCAGGTAGTCGCTTGAGCAACTCATTCGCCAACACCTTCACATCCTTCCTTACCGATCCTACGAGATCAGCAAGGATCACACCTTCAATCGCGCCAAGCGGGTGGTTAGCCACAATCACAACCGGTCCTTCTTCAGGAATATTGTCAGTGGCGCCTGCTGAAATAGAATAGTCGATATTCAATGCCGACAGGGTGTGATGCATGAATTCAAAACTAGATAACTCATCAGGTCTATCTTGATAGAGTTTATCTAGCTTAGATAGCCCAGTTGCCCACTCGACAACAGACTCACCTAAACCAAAAGGCGTGTAACGTGGTAAACGAAAAGGACTATCAATCATAATGAAGCTACCTTATTGACTAAAGTTGTTTAGGAAACCGTCTTGATTCTTGAAATCTTTCACACTTAAAAATGCACCGCACAACCACACTAGGCATGCCATACCAAACAGTAATCCGCCGTCATAACCGACAATTTCACCCGCTGCATTAAACTCAGGCATTTGAATACCGAGTGGTGTAAACAGGTGGAAGAAAATCGCACCACTCATAATTCCCACACTCATGATGGCACCCAAGCCATGCCAACGAGTAAACAGTAAAATGGCAGCAATCAATTCAGCGAACCCAATCAAGTAGCCGCCAAATGAACCGAACCAACTTAAGCCAGACCATGTCGCTAAGGTGCCAAAGATATGCTCAGTTTCGTATGAGCCTGTGAACTTAAAAAACAGCGACTGAATGAACACAAACGCAATAAATGCCGCAGGGATATGTTTAGCTGGAGTGAATGTCATGGTTATTCCCTTATTTGATCAGTTGCGGCCAAATGGTGTCGGCTTTTTGAATATGTTGCGCTCGGTCTTGTTCCCAACGCTGTTTAATCTCTTGGTCGTAGTTGAGGTAAAGCTTGTTATCAACAATCGTCCATTGATTCGGGTCTCCGGGTGCAAAATCACTTTTTGCTGAAACAGCCCAAGCGCAATAGCCACCATATTGAGGGGCATATTTTTCAGGATTATTAACAAATAAAGTCAGATTCTTTTCAGAAGAGAAATACCAGTCTGCGCCTTTGTACTCGGTGCTGAATTTTTTACTGCCTTCAATGGGCTTACCTGAAGTGAAGTAAGCCACAGTGTCGTAGCCATCGAGCGCCTTGCTGCTAAAGAACCCTGTGTAGATTTCATCGGCGGCAAAGACGTAAGGGCTAACAAGTAGCATGACCATGGTTAATAGTTTTCTCATGATGGACTCCATCTATAGATTGATTGCTGGTGATAAATCGAAGGTAAAACGCTGTTGATTTATCTGGCATGGTTTAATGGGTTCACAAGGCGAGCCGGGTACGTAAAACATAGAGGCTTGGCCGTGTAGATTGCGTAAGTGTGTAAAGCTCACTGTGTGCGCGTCTTCACGATGCATACAGGTCGCTAAATGAGGTTGTTCGCTGTGATGGTGAGAGTGAAATTGAAGTAAGTTCTGTTGATTCTTACCCGTAGCCATAAGCTGATCGTATTTTGCTTGTCGATAGGCTTGCACTCGCTCTAAATCAACACCGGATGAGAACAGCGGAGAGTCGGTTTCGACTATTTTTTGTTGAATGCCATCCCACATATAGGCGATAACCAAGCCATGGTGTTGAGTTAAGTTCGGCGCGAAAGCTAGCAAGGTAAATGGGGCAAAAGAGTGCAGATCGAGCTTATGAAATGCTTCAGAGAGCTGACTGATATTACGACTCGATGATAGGTTCTTGAGTAACAAACCACGGCTGACTAAAAGTCCATCAGGAACGATGCCTTGATAGTTATTGAGTAGGCATAACGAAAGCCCGAACTCATTGATACTGATCCAGCTACCACCGCCGGTTGGGTCGAGTGGCATGATGATATCGACGCCGTTAACTCGATATTGTTTAGGTGGCATCGCCAGTGTCCGTGTCTTTTGTTCATCACGATTAAAGAAGACCTGATAGCCATTGTCTTCAAGCAGCCAAGATACTGAACACATGATTATTGCTCCCTCAAATAGCTGCTGGTGGTTGGGGCATAACCAAAGGTGTTGCATGTTTCGACATCAAGAAAGGTCGTGATCACCTTGATCATCGCGTAATGATGATTGGCATGCAGCGCGGCAAAGGTGACCTCTCTTTCTAGCGTAGAAGGCAGGCTGGCAAACACTTGTGTATCCATTGAAACTTCGGTTTGGATCATGATGGGCGCTTCGAGATCTCTGCGGTCTAATCGTTCAAGCCAGTTGATCACGTAATGGATCTCTTTCAACGCAATCGACCTGTCGAATTCGACGGGGTGACCACGACGACGAGTGTTGTAATCAACGGTCGCATTCTCTTTTAAAATCAAAGCGTGAAAAAGATCGAGCGTGTGACGGGTATGCTCACCAATAGAACTTGTGACGTGCGGCTTTGCTCGTGTCAGATAGTCGCTGTCAGATATCGCTAACAAAAACTCTAAACCCTGATTCAATATCTCTACCGCTCCCTTGATACTAGGAGAGAAAGAAGTTAGGGCGCTCGGTTGGGCTATGGGGTTCATTCATGATCCTCGTACAAAGTTAATCGGTGGTCGGATATTGTTGAACAAGACGTCGCTCTTCTTGCCACGCGTTATATAAGCTCTTAAAAGAAGGAGACTGGTGGCCTCTTTGTTTCTGTTGAGCACCAATATCAAAAAGAATGCGGTATTGCAGAAGTAGCGTCGAAAATATCTCTCGTAGCGGTGTGTTGCGATCCCAGATGTGCCCGGCCTCACTGCTTGCGCCATTGACCTCAAGGATAGTGAAGTCCTCGCCGTTCATTAGGCTGTGCATGTCCTTGAATTTGACGTCGAGTCGACCAAAGTGAAAGCCATCGAAGTCGTCGAATATCTCATCTAAGCGTTCGGTTAAAGCCTGAGTGATGTATTGATTACCGTCTCGGAAGATACAGCCACGGCTATGGCTACCTGCGAACGCGAGTTGGAACTCTTCGCCCTCTGCGAGCACTTGATCTAATTTATCTTCATGTCTCGGTAGATACAGGTGACTAAGCTGCCCAGCACGCGGGCTATTTTCAATTAACTGCTTGAGTGTCGAGCTGCCATCACCCGTCACCATTGGTGCGTACTTGAGTGTGATCGAGATGATCTCGCCTTGCTTTTTATTTGGGTAGCGAACATAGAAAACACCCGCCTCGGCTTGATAAGGCGCCTTTTCTTGCAATAGAAAGCGAGCATTATTTGGGAAAGACTCAACATACTGCTCAAGTTGATCTTGTGTGTTGATCAGCTTAACGCCAACACCTCGACAGCCAAGATCCGGTTTAGCCACAATCGGGAAATCGAGATCCGACTGTATGAGTGCGCTGCGCGCATCTTCGGCTTGTTTCTTACTGCTAAGATCCGTTTTGGTTAAGGTGATAAACGGAGAGATCCAACGCTGACTCGATGATCCAGCAAGGCTCAGTATCTCGTGTTTTGATTCGCCGACCATGCCGCTTAACTTAATACTCGGGTTGGCGATGAGCGGCAGTGCCCAGTCAAAGTGCCGCAACCCTTGCATCAGGCTTTGAATCACCACTGGCGTGTAGAAGAACCACGTTGGAAGAAACTCATAAGGAGAGACACTGCGCACGGTATCTTTTTCAAGCAAGGGCATACCTGCATTGATTTGATGTGCTGGAATGATGCGAATATCTTGCGGTGAACTCATGATAATCCTCTAGAGTAGGTTCTATTCATTAATCGATTGCCGATAAACAGCAAAGCGATGGCACACGGGATGATGATCCATTGATATTCAGAGGCTTGCAGCCACGCTGATGTCCCTAAATAGTAGATGGCAGAGAAGACAATGCCAGTCCAGAGCGCAGTGGCACTAATAACGGCAAACAAGAAAGTAGGCAGTGGGATTGCGAAAAAGCCACTTAAGGTAAAACCGACGGTACGAAGCCCAGGAATAAAGCGGATGACAAAAAGACTGCTGAAAGCGTTTTGACGTAATTTAGTACGAAGTGCACGAAAGTATCGGTTGGTGAGGGCTTTGTAGCGAACGCCGCGGAAATAACGTCCTGATTTGCCTAGGTAGTAGAGACCGAGATCACCTGTGGCAATGCCGATGAAAATGGCAAGCAACGCATATTGAGGAAGCATGAGTCCTTGAGTTGCTAAACCTGCCGCTGTAACAATCGCCAGATCTTCAAGCAAGTAAGAAAGCGCGATAATGCCAAGCATCAGCCATAGCAGCGATTCTTCTCCTGTATTTAACCATGCTTGAATACTCTCGACGGTGCTCATCAAATACCCTTATCTATCCTATAGATGAATGGCTTATTGGCCATTCATTGAGTGTAGTAAATTAAATAGACAGGAGGAGCAGAGAAAAACTTACAGCTGATTAGTGTTTTTTTGTGGGGACTTAAATCGATTGACGGTTTGAGTGGTGCTGTTTGGGGGTTGAATTAGCGGGTGTTTACGGTGAGAAAAGTAGGGCAGTGGATTCGGTTTATAAATAACAAAAGAAAAAGGCTGAGTCGTTAAACTCAGCCTTTCAGAACGTTAACTATGGATTACTTAAGCAATCTATTTAGTTAGGTCAATCTGGTAAACAGCAAAACCAACATCGTCAGTCGCAACACGTTTCATCGGGTATTGCCCTTTTTCTTTGATGAACTCTGCCGCTTTGTCGCTTGGAGATGTTTCAAAGCGGATATCTAGCTTTTTATCCGTTTTGATTGGCGCAAATGACCAGTTGTTATCAGCCGTTGGGCTAACTTGACCTTGCTCTTTACTTACGCGAGAGATGTAGTTCGCAAGAACAGTACGGTTCTCATCTGGTGCATCAAATGCGATGAAGTCTTCACCCGTACCTGGGAACTTATTGCTGTATGCTCGGTAGTTGTTGGTTGCGATCAGGAAGTCTTGCTTCACGTCGATCGGCTTACCTTGGTAAGTTAGACCTACGATACGCTCAGAGCCTTCATTAATAACTTTACAGTTACCATCGTATTTTGCTGGTTGTGTAACATCGATTTGGTACTCAACGCCATCGATGACATCAAAGTTGTAAGTGCGGAAGCCGTCCCATTCAACCAACTGCTGTGGTGCGGTCGAATTAACATCTATTTGTTGGAATTGACCAGCAGAACACTCAAGCCACTCTTTTACTTCGTGGCCTGTTACCTTCATTGCAACTAGCGTGTTCGGGTAAAGGTATAAGTCAGCCGCGTTACGGAATGTCAGTTGACCAGATTCAACTTCAGTGAAGTTCGCTGGGTCATTCTTACGGCCGCCTGCTTTGAATGGTGCAGCTGCTGAAAGTACAGGTGTGCCATCTAAGTCTGGATCACCTTGGATGAACTGCTCAACGTAATCTTTTTGCGCAAGGTTCACGATTTGAACAGTTGGATCGTCTTGTACTAGAGACAAGAAGCTGTACATCACATCGTCTGCTTTACCAATCGGTTGGTTAACAAACTCACGAGTACCTGCGTGGTCTTTTTCTAGTGCAGAAACGATGCCTTCATCAGCAGCAGCAAGAGATTTCTTTTCTACCTTGTCGTAGATTGGGCGTGCTTCTGATTGGCCTTTAACAACTTCCCACTTACCGTCTTTTTGTGCAAGTGTTAGATCCATAACACCAACGTGGCTACCCCAGCGGCCTGGCATTACAGCCGCAACGCCGTTCATTGTGCCCGTTTCGTTGTTGATGCCTTGAATGTCATCAAAACCTTTTCCTGGGAATACTGCGTGAGAGTGACCAAATGCGATTGCATCAATGCCGTCTACTTCAGATAGGTAGAACGTTGAGTTCTCTTCGCCATTTTTGTACGGGTCAGTTGATACGCCTGAGTGAGGGATAGCAACGATTACTTCAGCGCCTTCCGCTTTCATTTGAGGCACTAACTCGTTAGCTGTCTCAATGATATCGCGAGCGATCACTTTGCCTTCAAGGTTCTTCTTATCCCACGTCATGATTTGTGGTGGAACAAAACCGATGTAACCCACTTTTACTTCATGTTCTACGCCAGCAGTATCTTCAAAGGTGTGCGTCTTGATGATGTATGGCGTGAAGTAGTGTTCTTTGGTTTCTGCGTCGTAAACGTTAGCACTGATGTACGGGAAATCAGCGTCGTTAATAGATTCTTCTAGGAACTCAAGACCGTAGTTGAATTCGTGGTTACCTAGGTTTGCAGCGTCGTAGCTTAGTTGGTTCATTGCTTTATATGCAGGGTGAACTTCGCCAGCCTCGATGCCTTTGTCTGCCATGTAGTCACCCATCGGGCTACCTTGCAGCAAGTCACCGTTATCAACTAATACGCTGTTGGTTACTTCGCTTTGAGCTTCTTTTACTAGAGTTGCAGTACGTGCTAAGCCGATTTTTTTCGACGGCTTGTCTTTGTAGTAGTCGTAATCCATTAGGTTGGTATGGATATCCGTCGTTTCTACGACACGTAATTTAATCACTTCATCGGTATCTGGTGTTGTTGTGCAGCCAGCTAAAGTCAGACCAAGACCAGCAAGTACAGCCAATGACAAAGGTTTCATTGCAACTTTCATTTTGGAGCTCCAAAGTGGATTAGTAGAAAATTCGTTGCGTAATGTAACAAAATGGAATGAAACAATGATTACAGCGAATGTTAATTCGTGACTTAGATCGATTACTTTATAGTGTTCTGCAAGACACCTCCCAAAGCTGCTCAATCGATGCGCAACTGATATCGATAATATTAGTCCATTCATTTCACCAATTTATCGATGAATCTCATCCCTTATCAGCTTTTCGAATAAAAAATGAAATTTTAGAATTTCCAGTAATATGAGAGGCTCGTCATAATGCCTATATCAAGGACGTATCAGGCAGATGAATAGCAAGGATAGCTCAAAACGAAGCTTCTGTTTTCTTCTAGTGCCAATACTCCCATTCACTCAAGTGGATGAGTTAAATCCCTTGCTTGGCAAGACCAAGTAATGAATTGCTCGTACTGCGAGCCTTAAAGGAAGCACTGAAATGGACCAAGAACGTTTAACCCACCTAAAACAGCTTGAAGCGGAAAGTATTCATATTATCCGTGAAGTTGCTGCTGAGTTTGATAACCCAGTGATGATGTACTCCATCGGTAAAGATTCTTCTGTGATGCTTCATTTAGCTCGCAAAGCGTTTTATCCAGGCAAGATTCCATTCCCACTATTGCATGTAGATACGGATTGGAAATTCCGCGAGATGATTGAGTTTCGTGATCGTACGGCTAAAAAGTACGGCTTCGACCTTTTAGTACATAAGAACCCAGAAGGTATTGAGATGGGGTGTAGCCCATTCGTACATGGCTCTTCTAAGCATACAGACATCATGAAAACTCAAGGCCTTAAGCAGGCGTTAAACAAGTACGGGTTCGATGCCGCTTTTGGTGGTGCGCGTCGTGATGAAGAAAAATCTCGAGCAAAAGAGCGTGTTTATTCTTTCCGCGATAAGAACCATACATGGGATCCAAAAAACCAGCGTCCAGAGCTTTGGCACACCTACAACGGTCAGGTTAATAAGGGCGAAAGCATTCGTGTCTTCCCACTATCTAACTGGACTGAGCTTGATATCTGGCAATACATCTACCTAGAGAGCATCGATATTGTTCCGCTTTACCTATCTGATAAACGTCCTGTGGTTGAGCGTGATGGCATGCTGATCATGGTTGATGATGACCGTATGGAACTGCAAGAAGGTGAAGTGATTGAAGAAAAAAGCGTTCGCTTCCGTACTTTGGGCTGTTACCCACTAACCGGAGCCGTTGAATCTGAGGCGAATACGCTAACAGGCATTATTGAAGAGATGCTGGTGGCGACGTCCAGTGAGCGTCAAGGTCGAGCGATTGACCATGATCAGTCGGGCTCTATGGAGCTGAAAAAGCGCCAAGGTTATTTCTAAGAATCTAAGGAAAGAAAAATGAATAGTGCAGTAGAAGCCGAATTGGCTGAACTAGGGATTGAAGGTTATCTAAGTCAGCATCAGCATAAATCTATGCTTAGATTTTTAACTTGTGGCTCGGTAGATGACGGTAAAAGTACCTTAATCGGTCGCTTGCTCCATGATACAAAACAGATTTATGAAGATCAGCTAGCAGCGGTTCACTCTGATAGCCAACGAGTGGGTACTACAGGTGAGAAACCTGACTTGGCATTGCTTGTTGATGGTTTACAGGCTGAGCGTGAGCAAGGCATCACGATCGATGTGGCTTATCGCTACTTCTCGACTCAAAAACGTAAATTCATTATTGCTGATACCCCTGGGCATGAGCAGTACACGCGTAATATGGCAACAGGCGCTTCAACGTGTGATCTGGCTGTGATCTTGATTGATGCTCGTAAGGGTGTACTGGATCAAACACGTCGTCACTCGTTTATTTCTAACCTGCTTGGTTTGAAGCATTTCATCGTCGCAGTCAACAAAATGGATCTCGTCGAGTACTCGCAAGATCGTTTTGAGGAGATTCGCGATCAGTACCTAGAGTTTGCTGAAAACCTAGAGGGCGAAACTAATATTCAGATTCTGCCCGTTTCGGCACTTGAAGGTATTAACGTTGCTGCGCCAAGCAAAGAGCTTGAATGGTTCGAAGGTCCATCGCTATTAGAAGTGTTAGAGAACGTAGACATTGACCAAAAACGTTCTGCGGGCGAATTCCGTTTCCCTGTGCAGTATGTCAATCGTCCTAACTTAGATTTCCGTGGCTTTGCCGGCACCGTGGCTTCTGGTCGTGTCAGCGTCGGTGATAAAATCAAGGCGTTGCCTTCAGGTAAAACCTCTAAGGTGGCAAGCATTGTGACCTTTGATGGTGAACTTGAATCAGCACAAGCGGGTTTGGCGGTAACATTGACTCTTGAAGATGAAATCGATATCAGCCGTGGTGATTTGATTGTGCTAGAAAATGCACAGATTGAATCAACCAACCATGTATTGGCAGACATCGTGTGGATGACAGAGCAACCACTGCAACCGGGTAAAGCTTACGACATCAAGATCGCAGGTAAGAAAACCGTCGGTCAGGTTGAAACGGTTCGTCATCAATATGATATCAACAACCTGTCGACTCACGCTGTTGATGAGTTGCCACTGAATGGTATTGGTTTGTGTGAATGGTCATTGAACGAGACCGTAGCGCTGGATAAATACCGTGAGAGTGCGGACACCGGTGGTTTCATTGTTATCGACCGCCTGACTAATGTGACGGTTGGTGCTGGTTTGATTCGAGACCGTTTGGACTCTGTTGAACAGCAAGTCGGTAACTTCTCTGCATTTGAACTTGAGTTCAACGCATTGGTACGCAAGCACTTCCCTCATTGGGATGCCAAAGATCTAAGCCAACTACTGAAGTCATAAACGACTAAGTAACAGCTTATTGAATCAGGCGGAAACCGATTGTTTCCGCCATAAAGGACGGGTATATGTGGCAACAAGGATTTGTATTAGCGATTTTGCTCGGCATCATTACTTGCCTGCTCGTTACCCGTATTAAGCCAAGCTTTATCTTTGCTGGCGCGGCTTTTATTGCTTTTATGGCTGGTATGATCGACTTGTCGAGCCTAGCCAATAACTTCACTAACTCCTCGTTACTGACTTTAATTCTTCTGATCCTCGCATCAAGTGCGTTGGAGAAAACTCGCTTAATCAGCTGGGTTAGCCGCAATATCTCTGAAGGTAGGCTAGGTACCGTGGTTGCGAAGTTGGGTATTTCCACAGCGCTACTTTCTTCTTTTACTAATAACACAGCGGTGGTTGTCTCTTTGATCGGAGCGATCAAACGCAATCAACAGCACGCGCCATCTAAGTTACTTATCCCTTTGTCATACGCTGCCATTTTAGGCGGAACCCTGACATTGATCGGCACTTCAACCAATTTGATCATCAATAGTTTTGTTGAAGATGCGGGATTGCCAAGCTTAAACTTTTTCACACCAACCTTGATCGGTTTAGCGGTCTTGGTGGGTGGTGTTTTGATTCTTATCCCTCTGAGTTACTTCTTACCAAGCTACGATGATGGGTCGCAGGACGATCTGCCTTACTTTCTAGAGGCGCGAGTTGAACCTGGCTCACCGTTAGTTGGCCGCAGTGTTAGCGAAAATAATCTCAGAGCTTTGAGAAAACTGTTCTTAGCCGAAGTGATTCGCGACGGTAAGACCACGGCTTCGATTGACCCTGATTTTATTCTTCAAGCCCGTGACCGGTTGCTGTTTTGTGGCGACGTTGAAAGCGTAGCGACACTACAAGAAATTCAAGGGTTGACCCTGTTTGGCCAGCATCATCTAAACGGCCAGAGCTTTGTTGAAGTAGTAGTGAGTTCGTCTGCAAGCTTCTGTAATAAAACCCTGAAAACCAGCCAGTTTAGAGATCGTTTCGATGCGGTGGTGGTTGCTATTCGTCGTGGCCATGAGCGCCTTGAAGGTGGGCTAGGGAATATCACATTGACCGCTGGTGATACCTTGATTTTGGTTCCCGGCAAACGCTTTGAAGAACAACGCCAGCAACACAACAAAGAGTTTGTGTTGATGAATGACTTGGACTCGAGTGCCAAGCTTGATGCGGATAAATCGACGTTTGTATTGCTCGGTTTTGCCAGTGTGATTGGTCTAGCCCTTGCTGAAGTCGTGCCGATTATCAAAGGGCTGGCTGGTTTCTTACTGTTGCTGGTGGCCTTTGGTGTGGTGCAACTGGGTGAACTCCGTCGCCGTTTTCCGGTTGATATTGTGGTGATCGTTGGCTCCGCTCTGTCTATTGCTCAACTGATGATTTCATCGGGTTTGTCTGAGCGGATGGGGTTGATGTTTATGGAAGCCTTTAATGGCTGGGGCGTGTTTGGTGCGTTAGTCGCGACCTATTTTATGACCTTGGTTCTGACAGAACTTGTTACCAATAATGCGGCCGCAGCACCCTCTTTCCCAATCGGCTATAGCATGGCTATCGGCTATGGCGTTGACCCTATGCCATTCATTATGGCGGTTCTATTTGGTGCCAGTGCCAGTTTTATTTCGCCATACGGCTACCAAACTAATTTACTTGTTTATAGCGTAGGTAATTATCATCTCACGGATTATCTACGTATCGGCATCCCAATCTCGATTGTCTATTCGGGCTTGGTGCTGACCCTGATTCCTTACTTTTTCCCATTTTAATGCTGTTTATTTAAAGGACTAATTATGACCGCAGTACTCAAACCAAAAGATGAGAATGTTGTGTGGCATCAACACTCGATTGATAAAACATTTCGTGCGGATCTGAAATCACAGAAACCAGCGGTGCTCTGGTTCACTGGATTATCTGGTTCTGGGAAGTCGACAGTTGCTGGAGCATTAGAAAACCGCTTGGCACAGCTTGGTTACCATACTTACTTATTGGATGGTGACAATGTCCGTCATGGGTTATGTAGCGACCTTGGCTTCTCAGAGCAAGACCGTCGAGAGAATATTCGTCGTATTGGTGAGCTCGCTAAATTGATGGCGGATGCGGGTTTGATCGTCTTGTCAGCGTTTATTTCCCCACATCAAGCTGAAAGACAGTTGGTGCGAGACTTATTGCCGGAAGGTGAGTTTCTTGAGGTATTTGTAAACACACCACTTGAGGTGTGTGAGCAGCGAGACCCGAAAGGTCTGTATAAAAAAGCACGCGCTGGAGACATCCCGAACTTTACTGGTATTAGTTCAGTGTACGAAGCGCCTAAGCATCCTGAGATAGATCTTCCTGCGGGCGAAAAGACACTCGATGAACTGGTCGAATTGTGTATTGATGCTTTAGAGAAGCGTAATATTTTATCCAATTGAGATCGCTGGTATGACTAAGGCTACTCTCCTGTTTATCTGCTTAATTCACTACGGATAAATAGTGCAGCCTTGGTTTTCCGAGACAAGAACCTTATCCTCTAGATTCTCTTCACTCTTATCAATACTCTTCACAGCGTACACCGTCTATTTTTTACAGTATCGATTGTCTAGACGGTGTAGTTCACACTGCTTTTAACTTCTGTTTGAACCGTAAACTTTTGGCTCAATAGCGCAATCAGTTGGTCGTAATACTGCGTGTTAGGCTTGTTGCCAAGTAAGTTGCAAAGCTCATTGCCTGTTGGGCTGAATCGGTAGTAAATCAGCTTCACCCCTTTTGATAATGGTGCCAGTGACATGCCCTTACCTTGATAAGTTAAGTGCAGAGCTGGATCGAAATCAATCTCTCCAGATTCTAATTCTGTGCCCAGAATAATCCCGAGTTCAATCAAGTGGAGCAAGCTAGAGTAGGGAAGGTTGTGTCCACCAAGATTGATGGTGTTGGTGGTGTCCCTTTTACCAAAGCTGAAGATTCCTGCATGGGATTTAAAGCCGAGCAACAGTTTTCTGCTGTTATCGCTACCAAAGCTACAACCCAGTGACGCTGCTCTTTGCAGGGTGAGCGCTTCTTTTGGTGTCATGTCTTTTAAGATCTGCAGCGCTTTCATCGACGTCGAGCCTGGGTTGGTGACTTCTCGTTTCAGTACTTGAGCCCACAGCCTCTGCATCGATGTATTGTGGATCTCTTGTGCCATATCGAAGAAACGGTATAGCCAGTCCTGATCAGGGTCTCCAGCCGCTTCATCCTTACATGAAGAGTGTGCCAACTTTAGAATCTGTTCTAGGTTCTTTTGGCGAAGTTCTCTACGTTTTTTCTCTCGTAATAGTGCCCGTTCGATAAGCGTACTCTCAGCTTTATCGTTTGGCTTTGCACTATGACTAATTAAGGAATCGAGGCCGAAGCTTTGTGCGATGTGCCGCATTCTGCTTGCACTATCGGCAATATGAGGCTTTTTCTCATGCTTTTGCTGTGTATCGCTAGCATGCTCAATGATCACTGGCTGTTTGGTTTCTGACATAAGAGTACCGTTAGGAGACGACTCAATACCAATCGTAGTAAATAATTGCTCGCTCTAGCTTGTTAAAACGCTCGATAA
>NZ_AJZM02000384.1 GCF_000272405.2 Vibrio tasmaniensis 1F-187 | reverse complement strand
ATCGTCATCGAGATATTGCACATCATCGTTGTCGACGACGTAAGTCCATTCACCATCGTCGGTAATGGTCAACATACCCAACGCAGTATCATTGGTCGAACCTTCAGGATTAAACGTTCCGTTAGGTTGAAAAGCCGCGACATCGTTAGCATCAACATCGGTAATCGTCAGTGTTCCCGTCGCCATCAAGTCGTTACTCTCCGGGTCAACATCGACATCTTCCGTCACCTCACCCATGTCTGAGTCACCTTCTCCGACAGTAATTTCGGATGGATCATCAGCACCATTGATGGTGATAGTTACTTCACTTGTGGTTCCGTCAATC
>NZ_AJZM02000383.1 GCF_000272405.2 Vibrio tasmaniensis 1F-187 | reverse complement strand
GTTAATTTGTCCGTATTCTCTGGTAACTATTTGAAATACTAGGGGATACAGAAATGAAAAATGGGTTAGTCTGCGCATTAGCCGTGATGTTAATTGCGGGGTGCAAAGAATCGAATGAGCCAAACGTAACTGTAGTGGAACAACCGAGTGTCATCTCTCACATAGAGAAAACACCGGAACTAATTGCAGAATTAAAGGCACAGCCGACCATTGATGATCAACTTAGGCTTCTATATGAGCGTTTTGAATCCATGCTTGACCGCAGCGACTCTCTCACTGGTACTGATGAAAACAATGATGGTATCCGCGATGACATTGAGGCGTTTATTGATGCGTTAGAAGTGACCGAGCCAGTCCGAAAAGCCTTAAAGCAAAATGCCCATTACACACAAGAAAACCTCTATCACGATTTTTCACAAAAGACCGACGCTAATATCAAAAAAGCTCTATATATTTCAGATAAATACGGCAAAGTCATTGCTTGTAAGGAATTTGTTGGTATTGATGTGGATGACAGGATAAACACCTCCAACACAATTACAGCTCTAACCTATAACATCAAAGCTCGTACTATGGCGTACTTAGCTTATAATCATTTACAAGATGGATCTGTAAGTACACTCCTTCCTG
>NZ_AJZM02000382.1 GCF_000272405.2 Vibrio tasmaniensis 1F-187 | reverse complement strand
CAATGGCGATGTAAACTTCGGTTTTGATGTGTCAGATGGCACTGATACGGTAGCTGCAAACATCGACGTAAGCGTAACAGCAGTCGATGATGCACCAGTATCTGGCGACCTTGCTTACTCAGTCGATGAAGACGGTTCGATTCGTTTAAGCCAAGAGCAATTACTATCACAAGCATCTGACGTAGAAGGCGATGATCTAACTGCTAGTGGCCTAACGGTTGGTGGTGATGCGACAGTTACTCAAAACGACGATGGCAGCTTTACCATC
>NZ_AJZM02000381.1 GCF_000272405.2 Vibrio tasmaniensis 1F-187 | reverse complement strand
GGTTTGGTCCGTGATAAAATGATTCAACGCTAAAAATCTCGCTAACTTGTCTTTATCTTTAGGGTGAAGGACGGCATCGTTTTGCGCTTCGATATGCACCGAGTGAAACCAGGCCATTTGTTCGGTCGCCGATAACGTTTTAGGGCTTGAGACAGTCGTTTGAGTGTTATTTGGCAGTGGCTTTGGTTTGGGTTTGTCGGGCCTTGCTTTTGGTTCGTTGTACCATCGCCACCCTGGAGGAGGTTCCTGAGCAAGAGCGGGATGGAGGTGAGCAAGCAGCGTTAGGGTAATGACGTAAAGCCATGTTTTTTTCATCATCATAGGCCTTGGTTAAGTGCGGCAAAGCGATTAAGAGGTTACACACTTGGGTCTTTCGCGTAAGTGGCGCATCTGCTGTGGTGATGGATTGCGCAGCGTGAGTAAGTACTGAAGGTATTTATCGTGCAGCAAAGCGTGGTGTTTCGACCACATACCTTACTCACTACTAAAGTAGTGAGTCTGTTTCTCAATGTTTTCTATCAGCTCTCGATATTCATCCAGCCTTTTCGTGATGTCGGGATAGTGGTCTAGCTGTTTGATGTGTATCACATCACTTGGAATGAGGCGTAAAAGCGTCAAGGTGTTGAGTAAAAAATTTTGAAGGGGTTTGATAAGCATAACGATGTCCTTCTTGAGCATTGAGGTGTGTATGTCATGGTGTGCCGTTGGTATAGAGCCGCCTGTTATCCGCCCGTGGCACTTTGAA
>NZ_AJZM02000380.1 GCF_000272405.2 Vibrio tasmaniensis 1F-187 | reverse complement strand
CACTGAATTACGCAACAAAGCCACCTGTTACGATATTTTGGGCCTTTAAGGCAAGGTCACTATCTTCAGATGCAATAAAGTCACCATAAATTTTAGCCTCAGAAATATTATATGTGCGAATTGTTTCTGTAAGAGCATGCTCTAACGCTTGGGCCTGTTTAGTTTGTTTTTCTATATCGCTCATTAGATCCTGACACGTATAGTTACTTTTACCATTACTGGTTTCTACTGTCGCCCATAAAGATGAAGTTAAAGGGGTGATAAAACGGTTTTTGAAATCGACCTGTTCTTTAAATTCAGGGGGTAAGACCATACGATAAGCATTTTTCACAGGCCCCAAATCTTCATCAATAGCGCCAACAGGAACATCTACTATCGTTGGAGCATAACCAAGGCATTTATCTTGGGTTTCATTTAGGTCAAACTCATAACTACCACCTTTTGTAGTTAAAGCTCTAGGTTCAGTGTTTGCGTTATACTTACCATCATTATTTATATCTAGAAAAACGGTAGCGCCAACAATATAACCATCGATTACTTTTCCAGTAGCTTTTTTGTGAATTGTCGGATTACTCCCACCATCACCGCCGCCACCACAAGCTGATAAGGCCAGAACGCACAAAATTGGTATCATCATTTTCATTTTCATTTAAATGGATCTCTATTATTTGTTGAGATTTAAAAATATTAAAATAGTAATACTCTTAAATTAGTTAACGAATTCGATTTTGTTTAATGTCATTTACAGCCCTTCACATATTATTATCCATACATATATCAACCTGTTTTCACATTGCTAATTAACCTTCTTGGTTTGGAAAAGTGAAAGCCTTGGAATAAGATGTTAGATTTTTTTGGAAGTAGTCGTAGATGTTGAGGATTTTCAACGCCTTCGACAATCAAGGTTACATCAATACGCTCAGATAGCTTAACCATAAACTTAAGTGTCTCATTGGGGCTTTGTTGCGTAATTCAG
>NZ_AJZM02000379.1 GCF_000272405.2 Vibrio tasmaniensis 1F-187 | reverse complement strand
GAGGCGTAAACGATTGCCGCATGCTTTAACATGACAGATATAACTGAAACTAATCTTCGGACAATTCCGAGTTATGAATCATAGAACACTCTGACCTTTCGAATTACTTCTAATATTATAATCATTCAGCTAGCCTACATCTGGCTGACCAATTCCTCTCATACACTACATATTGAAGTACTATGATTAAAGATAGTTAAGCATGCGTTGATAGACCTTGAACTAGGCCGCCTACGAGCACTAAGTCCAACGATAATGTGACACTCTCTTTCTTTCGAATATTTCGAATGTTGACTTTTTTCGAATATTTCGGATAATGTCATGGTGAGAAGATTTGTATACCATGACATCAGAAACTAAAAACTAGAGAGAAACACGATGAATACTGCTACAAAATTGCCAAGCGCTGAAGAAATGGCACTGGCTAAGCTTGGTAGCCAAGAGTTGTCAGCCGTTATAGAAATTAATGGTGAAGCTCAAAGGATTAACGTTGTCGATAAGTCTGGTAAGACTCACGAAGTAACTATTCCAGCAAGCGCATTAAATATGATGATCGAGATGCTTACTCAATTAGGTCAAGGCAACTCTGTTAGCATCACACCTATTCATGCGGAACTCACAACGCAAGAAGGTGCTGAGATGCTAAACATGTCTCGTCCTACTTTCATTAAGCTTCTTGATTCAGGTGATATTCCGTTTAGCCGTACTGGCAACCGTAGAAAGGTAGCTTATACTGATCTTATGGAGTACAAGAACTGCCTAGAAGAGAACAGACTAGCTGCTCTTGCTGAACTATCTGCATTAGACCAAGAAATGGATATGGGATATTAATGGCGTCATATACGGTAATTCTAGACGCATGTGTAATGTACCCAGCTCCACTCCGAAGCTACCTAATGTACTTGGCCAATACTGGCCTGTTTAGAGCGCGATGGACAGAACAGATACATGATGAATGGACTCGAAATCTACTGAAAAATAGGCCAGAGCTAAATGCAGAACAACTGCAAAGAACTCGACAGTTAATGAACGCAAATGTTCCAGACTGCTTGATTGAAGGGTATGAGTCTTTAATTGATGGCCTTACTTTACCCGATGTTGATGATAGACATGTTGTAGCTGCCGCCATTAAAGGTCAGGCTGAGTCTATCATTACGTTCAACCTAAAAGACTTTCCTTCTTGCGAACTCGAGCCTTTAGGTCTAACAGCAATACATCCAGACGAGTTCCTGTGCGATATGTTCGAATTGGACAGTAGCGCATGCGTTAAGGCTGCTCAGCAACAAAGAGCTTCATTAAAAAGGCCACCAATGAGCCAAGATGAGTTCTTAGCTTGCTTACAAAAGCAGAGACTCCCAAGCTTCATCTCACACTTAAAGAGCTTCAAATTGATGCTTTAACTTTGAATTAGTAGATTTTAAACTAGGCCGCTGATTGCGGCCTTTTTGTATACACTCATTCGCGTCTGAAATGTGTTTACTATTTAGCTGTACTCTCCCCGATATTTAAGAGAGCATCATTCGATGTTCTCTTATCTTTTTAACACTTTTGGCATATAAGAAAAAGTACGGTGATTTCAGTAGCGTGATCTGCTACTGAGTAATTACGTTAACGCAGAAAAGGGCACTTTCGAGTTAGAAAGTGCCATAGGTAAAAATTCAGCCTGTGAAGGTTTTGGACAAAAACTTGTCAGCGACTTTGCTAAATTAGTAAACCATCAATAACCACAGGTATTGCAACTCACTTAGCAGATTGTCCAGTATAACTGGAGCAGATCAGTTTTACTATTGTAGCAATCTCGAACAACCAAATTTTCCCCATTACGACTAAACTTTTGCTCGCACTCACCACACAAAAAGTTATCTGTAACTTGCATATCAGTAAATGCTGACGTTCTGTTATGACTTTGGCTCAATATAATTTGGCCACTACAATCTGATTTTCGTAGTTTCTTATACAGTCCTTTGGGCATCAGGTGACTAACCTTTAGTTCTTTAACTTGTAAGCACAATGCACATTCTTCAATCATCATAGTCACCATAAATGTATAACATTCTTAATAACAGGCAGTCTCGTTTTTCTGTCTGCCTGTTTATCAAAAAATTTATCATATCCCACTAAAAATTAAAGCAAATACATCGAGCTATGTATTCTGTCATCATATAAAAACGCGCCAGCGTGTTAACACTTTTTAACAGTACCTGCTATCTAAGGTATAATCCCAACAAATATCCTAATAAACAATAGCTTACTAAATATTCCATAGACAAAGCGAGACTAAGCACTCAACAAAACAA